>JBHHYG010000080.1:0-11847 GCA_046757445.1 Acidobacteriota bacterium | reverse complement strand
GAGATATGCGGGCTAGCAGTCGTACATCCTTGTGGTGCCTCATGGAGCCACCAGCAGCCGGGCCGCATGTCTACCCACCCGGCGAACATCGTCGAGGAGCGTATAGAGCAACGGCACGACCAGCGGTGAGAGCAGGGTGTGAACCAGCAGCCCGCCGATCATCCCACGACCGAGTCCCGCGTAAGGGATTCCAATCATGTAGACGTTGCCCACCGCTATCGGTACCAACCCGAAAATCGTGGTCAGGGCGGTCATAGCGATGGGACGGAAACGATGGTCGACGGCGGCGACGAGCGCCTCCTCGCGCGACATGCCTTCTCCCTGGTAACGATTGGCGAGGTCGACCAAGACGATGGCATTGTTGACGACGATGCCGATCAGAACGATCATGCCGATGCCGGCGAACAGATCCGACGGAGTGCCCGTGAGGTAAAGAGTCCAGTAGACACCCACCAGTGCCAGAGGCAGTGTGAGGATGATCGAAAAAGGGAGTAGAAAGGACTCGAAGAGCATCCCCATCAGAATGAAGACGAAGGTGATCGCCAGGAGCAGTCCGAAAAGTTGGGCTTGGCTGCTTTGCTGCATCTGTGAAAAGCGCTCGCCCTTGTCCCAGCTCGTTCCCTCCGGTAGCGGCAACGCGTTCATCGTGCTGTCGATGGCGTTGTAGACGGCACCGAGGTCACGATCGCTCGTTACCACTCTCACAGACAGCGAGGTCTTGCCGTCGCGACGATGTATCGATCCCAGGTTGCGGGCCACCTGAAAGCGGGCCACTGCCGCCAGCGGAATTTCCCCACCGTCGCTGGTGGTTACCCGCAAGTCACGAAGCTGTTGCAAGTTCCTGCGGTCCTCTTTGGAAGCCTGGACGTGGATATCGACCTCGCGTTCGCCCAGCCGCATCTCGGGCAGCTCGACGCCGCGCAGCGCATAGTTGACGGTCCGGGCGGCCAGTTGCGCGGAAACCCCCGCCTGTTCAGCGAGTTGCCGGTCGACGACGACACGAAGGTAGTCTTTGCCCCTTTCCAGGGCGGAGCGCACTGACAGCACGCCGGGAACGGCTCGCAAGCGCGCCTCGGCCTGGGAAGCGAGCTGCACGAGGGAGCTGGTGTCGTCGCCATAGAGCACGACGACCACCGTCTGGTCGGTCGAGTCCTCTTCATTGCCGCCCTCGATCTGCCAGCGGGTGCCCGGGTAGTCGGGGATGGCGTTGGGGAGCTGCTCCATGACCTCGGCTCGGGTGGGCTTACCGGCCGGATAGCCGAGATACCGTTCGGTGAACTCGTGAGCGGCGTACTGCCACCAGGAAGTCCGGGGAGCGGGCCGTAGGAAGATCTCGACCCTGGCCGACCCTGCCGAAATACGGCTGGTGATGGTGCGGATGTCCCATTCGTCACGGTGGGTGTTGAGGTGGGCTTCAATGTCCGCAGTGAGCAAAGCGACTTCATCAAGGGTCAAGTTTTGGGGCAGGTCGAACTGGATCTGTATGTTGTTGATGTTGCCTTGGGCCTCGTCAGAGAAGGCAAGGTTGCTGGCCGGTATGACCATGCTGGCAGAAACCAGCAGCAACAAGATGGTGGCATCTAGCCGGTGGCTGAGAACCCAAATCGCCGCCCGCCGGTAGGCGTGACTGGCGGCGGAAATGCTGGCAGATTCCACGGCGCTGCGAGCGCGCGTCAGGCGCAAGGTCAATAGCGGAATGAGAGTGAGAGCGATAATCAGCGAGGCTAGGATCCCAACGATCGTCGGTACCCCCAACCTCAGCATGTAGAAAGAGAAGCCGACGTCATCGTTCATCAGGATCAGTGGCACGAAGACCACAACGGTGGTTAGCGTGGCGATGGTGATCGCCAACGCGACTTCCGAGCCACCACGCTCGGCTGCCAGCTCTGGCGAGTCGCCCTCCTGTGATCGCCGGTAGATGTTCTCGATCACCACGATGCTGTTGTCGACCACGAGGCCCACGCAGATCATCAGCCCCATCATGGTGATGATGTTCAGCGACCATCCAATGAAATAGAGCGTTGCCACCGACACCAGCAACGAGAATGGAATCGCCAACGTGACGACCAGGGTCATGCGGACCCTACGCAGAAAGAAGAAGAGGGTACCGAGGGCGAAGAGTGCTCCCCAGCCCAGCGAGCTCTGCAGTTGATCGATGGAGTCACGAATGAGCGCGGCCTGGTCGAAGAGCGGCTCAAAGCTAGTTCCCGAGAGCGCCGGGGTCTGTGCAAAGACTTCCTCCAGCGCGGCCTTTGCTGCATCTCCGACGGCGACGCCGTTGGCTGTGGACTCCTTGTAGACAGCGATCATCGCTCCCTTACGGCCGTCGATGCGGGTGATGCTGCGCCGTTCCGGCTCCGTATACTCGACGGTGGCGATATCGCCGAGGTCGACTCCTTCCTTGTTGATCTGGATCGCGGCGACCTGTTCTGCGCTCTGGTAGCGCCCGATCGAACGCACGTAGAGCTTGTTGCCTCCTTCGAGCACGTAGCCAGAGGGCAAGCTGAAGTTGTCTCTGGAAAGTCGCTGCAGCAGCGATACCATGTCGATCTTATGGGCTCTGACTCTCTCCTGTTGGATCTGCACCTGGACGGAGCGCTGCGGCACGCCGAACAGCTCGACGTTGGCTACCCCGTCGATGCGTTGCAGAGCGCGGACGACGATCTTGTCGAGGAGTTGATAGGGATCGGCAATGGCGACGGGAATCTCCAATGCGGCCCACAGGATGGGATCGTCGGAATCGGAGAACTTGCGAACGAAGATGCGCTCGACATCGGTTGGCAACTCCGAGATCACTCGGTCGGCGCGGTCACGGACGTTGGCATAGGCGACGTCCATGTCGGTGTCCTGGGCGAAGCGCACAAAAACAAAGCAGCCGCTGGCGTTGCTGGTGCTGCTGAGGGAGCGGATCCCCGACACCGTGCCGAGAATGCCCTCGACGGGCCTGGCGATAGATTGCTCGACCTCCTCGGGGGTGCTGTTGGGATAGGGGATGCGGAGACTCAGGAAGGGTGCTGAAAAACCGGCCGGCAGCAGCTCCAGCGGCAGGCGGGTGTAGGCCACGGCGCTGACCACCAGGATGGCGACATAGACCATGATCGTTGTGATCGGTCTGCTGACGGCGAAGCGTGGCAGCAGCGAGGAGCGAGCTATCTTCAGGGCACTCATTGATGCTGGACTCTGCCTAGCCCGAACTTCTCAACGGGTCGCGAAGCGAGCGGGCGTAAGGGCCGCGAGGACAAGGCGCGCGCCTCTTCACGCCCTCGCGACGAAGAAGTGCGATGAGAAATGCGGACTAGTAGGGGCTTCACGGGCGTCGATCCATGAGGTTGTAAAGCACCGGCACGAGCACGAGGGTGAGCAGCGTCGAGGTCAGCAGGCCGGCGATGACGGTGATCGCCATGGGGGTTCGGATCTCGGCACCGTCACCCATTCCGATGGCCATCGGCAGCAGCCCGATTACCGTGGTACTTGTGGTCATGAGGATCGGTCTCAGGCGAACGCTGCCGGCCTGCACAATGGCCTCGATCTTCTGCATGCCGTTGCGGCGCAGATGATTGATATAATCGACCAAAACGATGGCATTGTTGACCACGATTCCCGCCAGCATGATGCAGCCGAGCAGTACGACGACGCTCAACGAGATGTCGAGAACATAGAGTGTGCACACCACGCCCACTGCTGCCATCGGAATCGAGAAAAGAATGACGAATGGATGTAACAAGGACTCGAACTGCGAGGCCATCACCACGTAGACGAGAAAAATCGCCAGGGCGAGGGCAAACAGCAACGACCGGGTGGAGCGCTCCATTTCTTCGCGCTGGCCGGTGACGGCGAAGCTGAAATCCCCGGGTACGTCGATCTTCTGTAGCTGTTGCTCCAGGACGGTCGTCGCTGTGGCCAGATCCAGGGTCGTATTGGCGCTGATCACTGCAGCTCGTTGCTGGTCGAGGCGACGGATCTCACTAGGTCCCTCTCTAACGACAAGGTCGGCTACCGACTCTAGCCGGATGGGTCGCGACTGGCCGGGGTTGACCACCAGGCGACTGAGATCCTCGACGGTTGCCCGGTCCTGCGGCCGTACCTTGACGCGAATATCGATGCGTCGGTCCCCCCTGCGGAACTCCGTCGCCACGTCCCCCTGCACCTTGTTCCGCACCAGAGCTGCCACCTGAGCAATATCGAGCCCGAAGCGTGCCAATAGTTCACGGTCGTAGTGGATCTGGATCTCAGGGTTGCCTCGTTGCAAGCTCGACTTTACATCCTGGAATCCAGGAATGGTGGCAAGCTGACTGGCAACCTCGAGGCTGATTTTCCGCAGCAGCCCCAGTTCATTGCCACGAACCTCGACCTCGATGGGAGTTCTGGCGGTAAACAACGTCGGCCGGGAGATCTTCGCCTCCAGGTTCGGCAGGCCGACAAGGTGGCTGCGGAAACCCCTGATCACCTGGTTCTCCTGCTCTACCGGGTTATTTGCCCGTGCCAGACGTACGGTGAACTTGCCACTGTTCTCACCGGCTTCGGGATCGGGGTCGTACTCCTCACGATCGACGCCCACCACGGTGGCAACCGACTCGACACCTCGGGTATTTCGCAACAGCCGCTCCAGCGGCTCGAGGGCCTTGTCCGTGGTCTCCACCGGTGTACCGACTGGCAGACGAGCCTGAACATCGAAGACTCCTTGGTGGATTTCGGGGATTAACTCGCGACCGAGCTGCGGGGCGATCGTCGCCAACGTACCGACGGTAATGGCGGCAACGAAGAAGGTAGTGGCGACAGGCCTGCGAAGGGTTGCGCGCAGAAGCAATGGGTAGGCCAGCCTCAGGGAGGAGAAGCCGCGATCGAAGATAGCCACGAAGGGAGAAGCAAGGACACCGAAGATCATCGCCAGCGCCCCGACAACGGCGACAACGGCCAGGGCAATGGCGATGCTTCCCGCCAGGAGTATCTTGCCGAGGCCGGCCAGCACGATCTGCAAGGGGGCTCGTACGAGGGCAAGGTAGGGAACGCTGATGAGCCACAGCATTGTTCCGCCCGTTGTCGCCAGCCGGTTCACAGGCGGCCGAGGGTTGCTGCCGAATGGGATCGTGCCTATCCCGCGGACTGCTTCTGCCAGCTGGTCAGGGGCATGAAAGATCATCAGCGCCGGCCACACGGCCGCCGCCGGTCGACGACCCAGGACGGTGGGTCTCTGGGCGAATGAGACGCACCTCGAGAACGACCAACGCCATCCCCAAAGCGGCCAACTCACCAGCATGAGCAGCAACAGCAAGGCCTTCCCCGCAGCCGCTACTCCTGACACCAGAGAAAGGAGAAGGCGAGAGGGAAGGCGAGCGGCTGACACCTGTAGGCGCCTTCGGATCTTGCCAGCGAGGGAGCCCTCCTCGCCTGCAGAAGCGTTCCCTTGCCTCGAGGCTCCAGCGTCCTGCAATGGCAAGGGGTTGGAGGCATCGTCGCCGCTGGCGAGGGCCGCCGTTGTCGCCAGCACGGGTCGTGAAGCCAGCATGGGGACAAGAAACAGCGCGACCAGCAGCGAGGTAAGCAGGGAAAAGACGATGGTCAGTGACAGATCCCCGAACACTTGCCCGGCCACGCCCTCGACGAAGATGATCGGCGCGAAGACCGCCACCGTGGTCAGTGTCGAGGCGATCACGGCGGTGCCGACTTCGCCGGAGCCTCGAATCACTGCGTCCACCAGCGCGTCGCCCTCTTCGCGGCAGCGGGAAATACTCTCGAGCACGACGACGGAGTTATCCACCAGCATGCCGATGCCTAGGGCAAGGCCACCGAGGCTCATGATGTTGAGGCTGACACCGGCCATGTACATCGGCGCGAAGGTGGCGATGATGGAAACCGGGATGGCCACGGCGATGATAAGCGTCGAGACTCCTCGGCGCAGAAACAAGTAGAGAATGGCGATTGCCAGAAGACCACCCCAAATAGCGGTGTCCCGGACTTCTGCGAGAGCGTTCTCGATGAAGGTGGATTGGTCGGCCAGCAGGGTGATGGATACACCGGTGGGCAGCTCATTGGCAATGAAGTGGCTCATGCGACGGCGCAGCCTAGCCTCTGACATGCGTTGCGCGCGCACGGCTCCAGCGCTCGTTTGGTCGGCTTTCGCTTCAGTCTTATCCTTTTGCTTTGTGCCGGCGCTTTGAAGGGTGTTCGCGTGGGTGGTCAGGTAGGAACGTTGTTGTTGGGTGCCAAAGACGCGATCGCGCACAGCCCGGGCGACCGTCACGATGTTGGCGTCTGCCTCCTTGTAGATGGCGATCTCGACGCTCTCCTCGCCGTTGACTCGAGTGATCGCATCGCGCTCGGCGTGGTCGCGTAGAACCCTGCCGAGGTCACGTGCCCTGACAATGACACCGCCTCGCTCTGCTACGGCGATCGAGCCGATCTCGTCGATAGTGCGAAACTCGTTCAGCGTGCGGACCACATACTCGGTCTTGCCCTCTTCGAGGTTGCCGCCGGCGAGGTTGACGTTGGCCGCCGCGAGTCGCCGTCCGACTGCTTGAATGTCGAGCCCGTAAGCGGCCAGCTTGCGTTCGTCGAGCTCGACACGGATTTCCTCCTGCAGTCCGCCCTTCACCTTTACGGCGGCCACCCCTGGCACCGTTTCTAACTCCCTACGGATCTCCTCTTCGGCGTGCTCGCGGAGGAAGTAGAGGTCGCGCTGCCCGTGTAGCCCAAGTCGCACCACGGGGTCGAGGGCCGGGTCATAGCGCAGAATCAGGGGACGGTTGGCATCGTCTGGAAGGAAAACCTGGTCGAGCTTCTCTCGCGTTTCCTGGGTTGCCAGGTTCATGTCTGTTCCCCAGGCGAACTCCAGGGTGACGTCGGAGGTTCCAGCCCGGGAGACCGACGAAATCCTCACCAGGTTGGAGACGACTCCAAGCTCTTGCTCCACAGGTCTGGAGATGGCGGCCTCGACCTCCTCGGGGGCGCTACCAGGGTATTCGGTGCGCACCGTAATGGTCGGGTAGGTGAGGTCTGGCATGAGGCTGAGAGGGAGGCGGGCATAGGAGACCATGCCGAACACTGCCACGGCGACGGCCGACATCAGGATGGCCACGGGCCGGCGCGTTGTGAACTCGAATCCCCGACTGCGAGCCGCTCTAGCCTGCATATCTCAACGGCAGTCTGCTACGGTGGCGGCCAGGCGCGCGTCTGCGGCGTTGCGCTTGGCTCGGGTGCTCGACGTACTGCAAGAGTACGCCTCCGCGCCCGATCCTGCGCGCGCCTTGCAGCCACAGGCCTGTCCACCCCCTCGCGACGACCGCCGTTGAGAAATGCAGGCTAGAGGAGCGAAACGAGGCTTCAAGTTTCTTACTCCGAGAGTCCCGCCAGCCGTCGGAAGGGCTCACGCACCGGTTCGGGCATGCGGCAGGGACGATTGCCGGCAACCTCGATCCAGATGTGATCGGTGGCGCCGGTGGCCAGGATCTCGCCGTCGCGGCAAGTCTCGTAGGCGAAGCGGAGGCCGCGGCTCCCCAAGCGGTCGATCCAGCAGGCCACGCGGGTGGTCTCCCCATAGTGAGCCGGACGCCGGTAGCGAAGCTCAGCGCCGATGGTCAGCAGCCGGTATCCGAGCTCCTCGATGCCGGCGTAGTGATGGCCGCTGAGAGCGCACAGCTTGGTCCGCGCCAGCTCGAACCAGACCAGGTAGTTGGCGTGATGCACCACGCCCATCTGATCGGTCTCGAAATAGCGGACCTCGACTTCGACTTCAGCTCGTATGGGTTCACTCATGGGCGAGCCGTTGCAGGGAGACAGCGTGGTGCTGATATGTGGTTCCGGGGCTTGTTCGACTCATTACTCTGACGTGCTCCCAGGGTAACTTTTCGGATTGCCTGTCGCTCCTTTCAGGAGTAGATTCTTCGATCTTGCAACCCTTGGCCGTCGTCGGACGCCGTCGGCGGCTTGGCGAGACTTTCGCCATCTCCCCCATCTACGTGCCTTGATGGTCACTTCGGTGCCGCGACGGCCTTCCAAAGCCCTGTTTCTGCTGCTGGCTCTTTTTCTGTTTTCCAGCTGTCGTCCCGCACCCGAATCCGGGTCGCGAGTGCCTGCCGCCGAGGGCGGTCCGCGGCTGATGCTCTTTCTGGTCATCGACCAGGCGCGCGCTGACTACATGGTACGTTTTCAGCCCCTCTTTACCGGCGGGCTGAAATATATCCTGGACCGGGGCGCGTGGTTCACCGACGCTCACTACGACCATGCCGACACGCTGACCGCCCCCGGTCACGCTGCCATGGTTACCGGCCTGCATCCGAGCAAGACCGGGATCATCGGCAACGAATGGTTCGACAGGAACGCTCTCGCCATCGTCGGCAGCGTCGAGGATCCAGTCTACCGGCAATCGCCCCGTCACCTGCATGGCACGGCACTGGCTGATTGGATCAAGGAGCGAGATCCGGCCTCCAAGGTGTTCACCGCCGGCCCCAAGGACCGATCGGCGATCCTCATGGGCGGTCACCATGCCGACGCCGCCTACTGGTACAGCCGCAGAAGCGGGGACTGGGTAACCAGCCGGTACTACCAGCAACGGGCACCGGATTGGCTCGAGAAATTCAACCACAGCAAGATCCTGGATGGCTACTTCGGCGAGGCCTGGGAGCCGATCCCCGTGGATCCCCAGGTGGCGCTGGGGATGGGGATCGAGCCGGTGGACTCGGGCATGTTCATGCACGGGTTTCCTTACGCCATCGGCGGCGATTCCATCCAACCGGACCGCCGCTTTTACAGTGCCGTCTATGACAGCCCCTTCGTGGATCTCTATCTTCTTCGCTTCGCCGAGGCGCTGATCGCTGCGGAGGGGCTCGGGCAGGATGCAAGTCTGGATTTTCTCGGGCTGTCGCTGTCGGCTCTCGACGCGGTCGGGCACGATTACGGGCCGAACAGCCCCGAAATCCTCGATGTCCTGTTGAGGCTCGATCGCGATCTCGGCGAGTTCCTCACGGCGGTGGACCGATCGGTGGGGCTGGAGAACGTCGTCCTCTCGTTGGGCTCTGATCACGGGGTGATGCCCTTGCCCGAGTACCGACACAGTCATTCGCAGGAGGGCAGACGCACGGGCACCAAGGATATCCTCTGTTTCCAGCGCATCGGCAAGGAGCTCGAGCGCAAGTTCGGCAAGGATCGATGGACGGTGCGAGGCCTCTACCTGAACTATGAGGCCATCGAGCGCCATCACCTGACCCACGAGGAGGTCGAGGCGGAAGTGGCGAAGTTGGCGAGCGAGTGTCGGGGAGTGAAGAAGGTGTGGACACGCACCCAGATGGAGTCGGCCGAGCCGCCTGCTGATCCCGATTTTTATTTTTACCGGAACGGTTTTTATGCCGACCGCAGCCCCGACCTCATGGTGCAGTATGAGCCCTACGTGCTCGACCTCGCCGGCAATGGAACCACGCACGGGTCTTTGTACGACTACGACACCCATGTTCCACTGGTGATTTTGGCACCGGGCATACGGCCGATGCAGATCGCCGACAGGGTGCACCCCGTGGACCTGGCTCCCACCCTGGCGGTGCTGCTCGGCGTTCCAGCCCCCGAGGGACTCGACGGCCTCGATCGCAGCGCGTTGTTGAGCTTTGAGGAGCCTCAGTAATCTAGAGCCCGAAAATACGGTTGATTTCAGCGTCTCAACGACCTGGACTATCAATGACAATCTTGTAATAATCGTTTCAATAAGGTAGTTCGGTAGTCTATGTACTGCTATCTTATTCTATTCAATAGTATCTGACTCTAAGCAACATTGACCTTTTCTCCAGGCAGCGTCCCGCAGCAGGAATCCGTTGAGAAATGCGGGCCAGCTGAGTCCGATCTCTGATCGAGGCGGCAACCATGGCGTGGCAGAACACACCCTATGACCTGCCCCTGATCGTCTCGGTCGTCATCTGCCTGCTGGTGGGCTTGCTCGCCTGGCGCCGCCGCCCGCGGCCGGGCGGCACGGCGCTGGCGTTGCTGATGGTCGCTGTCGCCTTCTGGTCGGGCGGCTACGCGCTCGAGCTCAGCAGCGCCGAACTGGGGCGGAAGATCCTGTGGGCCAAGATCCAGTACTTCGGGATCCTCGCGGTGCCGATCAGCGCCCTGAGCTTCTCCCTGTTGTACTCCGGCCGGGTAAAGCGCGTCGGCCCTCGTTTTTTGACCTTGCTGGCGATCGAGCCGCTCCTGACTCTGGTGCTGCTGTGGAATCCCACCACCAGCTCGCTGATGTGGAGCGAGATGCGGCTGGATCTGAGCCGCTCCTTCTCGGTGCTCGACCTCACCTACGGCCCCTGGTTCTGGGTCAATGCGACCTACTCCTACGGGCTCTATCTTCTCGCGTCTGCCTACCTCGTCGGTGCGCTTGCTCGCTCCCCACGCCTCTACCGCAAACAGGGGGCGGCGGTGGTCGTCGCCATCTTCGCCCCGTGGGTGGGGAACGCCCTGTATATTTCCGGTTTCAGTCCGGTAGCCCACGTCGACCCTACGCCCTTCGCATTTTCGTTCACCGGCCTGGCATTATTTTTTGGGCTGGTACGCTTGCAGTTTCTCGACATCATGCCCCTGGCGCGAACCGCGGTCCTCGAGGCGATGCGCGATGGCGTGATCGTCCTCGATCCGGAGTGCCGGATTGTCGATCTCAACCCCGCGGCGGAGCGGATGCTCGGTGTGGGAGGGGCAGAGGCCGTTGGCCGGCCGATTGGGTTCGTTCTTCCAGCCCAGGCCGAGCTGGCCGAGCAGTTCGGAGCCGGAGGGGAGGTAAACGCTGAAATCGTTCTCCCTGGGGGGGACGAGAGGCGCAGTCCGCTGAGCTACGATCTGCGAAGCTGGCCCCTGTGCGATCCTGGCCATGGGCCGAGCGGTCGCTTGATCGCACTCCGTGATATCAGCCAGCAGCAGCAGGCCGAGGAGGCGCTCCATGCCTCAGAGGAGCGGCTCCGCGTGATGGTCGAGCAGATGCCCGCCGTGCTGTGGGCGACGGACACCGAGCTCAAGTTTACTCTCTCGCTCGGTAGTGGCCTCGAGGCGCTCGACCTGAGTTCTCAGGAAGTCGTGGGGAAGAGCCTGTACGAGTTCTTCGACACCCACGATCCCGAATACTTGCCCCTGGCCGCTCACCTGCGTGCTCTCGAAGGCGAAGCCTCGACCTACAAGTTCGAGTGGGTGGAGCGCAGCTTCGAGTGCCACGTCGAACCCCTCTACGGCTCGGGGGGGGAAGTGATTGGCGCCATTGGTGTCGCTCTGGACATGACGGAAACGGAGATTCTCCAGGACCAGCTTCGCCAAGCGCAAAAGATGGAAGCGATCGGCAGGATGGCCGGTGGCGTGGCTCACGACTTCAACAACCTCTTGACGGCGGTAGCGGGTTATGCCCAGCTTGCTCAGGAAGATCTGGAGCTTTCGCGCAAGAGACCCGGTGCCATACATAACTTGGGAAAAGATATTGATGCCATCGAGGTCGCTGCCAAACGGGCCACCTCACTGACCGGACAGTTGCTGGCTTTTAGCCGCCGGCAGGTTCTTCAGCCCAAAGTGCTCGACCTCAATGAGATCGTCGCCGACATGGAGAAGATGTTGAGGCGGATGACCGGAGGGCAGATCCAGCTGGCCACGCAACTCGGCTCGGGGATTCATCGTCTGAAGGCCGATCCGGTACAGATGCAGCAGGTGATCATCAACCTCTTTCTCAATTCCAGGGATGCCATGCCCCAAGGGGGCAAGGTCACGATCGCGACAGCGACCGCCGTGATTGACGATACGCAGCGAGTCCGGCACGACCTCATTCCGGCGGGACACTACGTGACGCTGGCGGTGAGTGACGAAGGGTTTGGCATGGACGAGATAACCCAGGCTCACCTC
>JBHHYG010000079.1:0-11879 GCA_046757445.1 Acidobacteriota bacterium | reverse complement strand
CGCGAGGGTGGCCGCACAGTCGGTGCCGGCACCATCAGCGAGATTGTTGCCTGAGTGCGCGTCTCCGATGATGGGGGGAGATTTGGTAAGTCGACTTCGCGGTAGCCAAGTCATCCAAGCAGGCGCGACGAGAGGGCTACAGCAGTTCGATGAGAACAACGGAGCGGAGCACTAAGGGAAATGCGAGTCAGAGTCACGCTCGAGTGTGGTCAGTGTAGTCGACGCAACTATACGACCACCAAGAACAAGCGCGCGACTCCTGACAAGCTTCAGCTGAAGAAGTTTTGCCCGTGGTGCAGGGCACATACGGAGCACAAGGAGACCAAGTAATCACGGCCTTGAGGGTCTGGGAGGCCAGTAGCTCGAACAGGTAGAGCACCGGACTCCAAATCCGGGGGTTGGGGGTTCGAATCCCTCCTGGCCTGCCAATTCGCATGGTGATCCGTGATAGTGGTGGAGGCTCTGGGGAGAGATGATCAAACGGTTCAAGACCTTTCTCCGAGAAGTGCGGACGGAGTTCCACAAGGTCACTTGGCCGAAGCAGAAGGAGGTTTATGGCACCACGGTGGTGGTCATTGTCACCTGCTTCATCTTCGGCTTCTTCTTGTGGGCCGTAGACGTGATCATGGGGCGGGTTGTCACTTGGCTCTATTCCTACCTCGGCTAGCGCTTTTTTGTGGACCTGCAAGGGGGTACATCGAACGTGCCTGAGCGAGGTGAGCACCCCGGGAAGCCAGGCAAGGAGACAGAGGAGCTTGTGAACGGAGAGGTAAGCCCCACATTGCTAGAGCCGCCGGAGACTGCAGAGGACGAGGCGGTTGCTGAGGAGTTGGTTGGCGATGGGGTCGTTGGGGGTGACGATCTTGCAGTCGAGGTCTCCGCGTCGAGCAGCGGGGCCGAAAGCGCGGCGCCTATGGTGACGGGGGCGGAGAGCAAAGATTCCACCGACGGCATGAACTGGTACGTGATTCACACCTACTCCGGCTACGAACGCAAGGTGAAGCAGAGTCTTGAGGAGCGGGTGCGGACGCTGGGGTTGGAAGACCAGGTGGCGGAGTTGCTGATACCCACCGAGGACGTCGTCGAAATGAAGGGCGGCAAGAAGGTGGTTACGGCAAAGAAGTTTTTCCCTGGCTACCTATTGATCCGTTTGGCGATGGACGATCGTCTCTGGCACGTGGTGAAGAACACACCGCGAGTCACGGGCTTCGTCGGCGCAGGGCGACGGCCCATACCGCTTCCTCCGGAAGAGGTCGCGATGATCGTCAACCGCATGGAGGAATCGGTCGAGGCGCCGAAGCCGAAGTTCCAGTTCAGCAAGGGCGAGAGCGTGCGCATCATCGACGGGCCTTTCACCAACTTCACCGGCAAAGTCGACGAGGTCGATGCGCGCCGTAGCACGCTGAAGGTGATGGTGTCGATCTTCGGACGCAATACCCCTGTGGAGCTGGACTTCTTTCAGGTGGAAAAGGTTTAGGGCTCTCCGGCGCCGCGAGACCGGTCAGGAAGAGGCATGGCTAAGAAAGCAAAGAGCAGCAAGCCGGTGATCGGACAGGTCAAGCTGCAGATTCCAGCCGGTAAGGCGTCGCCGGCTCCTCCTGTGGGTCCTGCGTTGGGACAACACGGGGTCGGCATCATGGACTTCTGTAAAGCGTTCAATGCGGCGACTCAAGACAAGGATGGTCTGATTATTCCGGTCGTCATTACCGTTTACAAGGATCGCACCTTCGATTTCATCACCAAGACACCGCCGGCAGCGGTGTTGCTAAAGCTCGCTGCGAACATCGTTTCCGGTTCGGGAGAGCCCAACAAGACACCAGCCGGGGTCGTTTCCCGTTCCCAGGTTGAGGAGATCGCCCGTACCAAGATGCCAGATCTCAATGTTTACGATCTGGAAGCTGCTGTGAAGATCATCGCCGGTACAGCTCGATCGATGGGCATCAGCATCGAGGGGCTCGAAGTGGAAAGGATCTGAGCCCACATGTCGAAGCACGGAAAGCAATATGCGGCGTCGCGGGATGCAGTGGAACATCGCCCATATCTCCTCGATGAGGGAATCACCGCTGTGAAGGAGAGTGCCTACGCAAAGTTTGACGAGACGGTAGAGATCGCTATCAACCTGGGTGTCAACCCTCGGCATGCCGACCAGATGGTTCGTGGCACAGTGGTGCTTCCTTACGGCACTGGTAAGACAAAGCGGGTTGTAGTGATCGCCCAAGGCGAGAAACTGAAGGAGGCGGAGGCCGCCGGGGCGGATGCCGTCGGCACCTCGGAGCTGGTTCAGAAGATCTCGGAAGGCTGGCTGGACTTTGATGCAGTGGTTGCTACGCCAGACATGATGCGGGACGTCGGTAAGCTTGGGCGCATCTTGGGACCTCGAGGCATGATGCCAAACCCGAAAGCCGGCACAGTTACCTTCGATGTGGGCAGGGCGGTTGAGGAGATCAAGGGTGGCAAGCTGGAGTTTCGCGTCGATAAGAACGGCGTAGTGCATGCACCTGTAGGGCGGGTGTCCTTCGATCACTCAGCCTTGGGAGAAAACGTGCAGGCGCTATTGGATGCCATAGTGAGGGCTCGTCCCGCATCGGCCAAAGGCCGTTACCTGGAGAGCGTTCACCTTTCCGCCACCATGGGCCCGAGCGTGTCTCTCGACACTTCGGCCCTGGTACCCAAATAAGCAATGTCGGTACGCACCGAGAAAGAAGGGCAAGTGCTGCTCCTCAAGCAGGAGCTCAGTGACGTCCCGCACGCTTTTCTCGTCGATTTCCGTGGTCTCAACGTGGAAGGTGCCACAGACCTGCGACGCAGGCTGCGTGATCAGCAAGCGCGATTCCGTGTCGTCAAGAACACAGTAGCACTGCGCGCCGTCGCCGACTCAGCGCTGGCACAGGTGTGTGAGGCCTTCGTGGGGCAAACGGCAATTGCCTACACTGACTCGGATGTAGTCAGTCTGGCCAAGACGCTGCGGGAATTCACCGAAGCATTCGAGACGCCGCGGTTCAAGGCGGGTATGGTGGATGGCCAACCCATCAGCGCAGAGCAATTCGAGGAGCTAGCGCAGTTGCCCTCGCGGCAGGAGTTGCTCGCCAAAATGGTGTACCTGATGCAATTCCCAATTTCGGGTCTCGTCACAGTTCTGCATGCTGTACTACGCGATTTCGTTCTGGTGCTGGATCAGGTTCGGCAGCACAAAGAGAAAGGTGGGGAATGAGACAGTTTCGTTCCTGCAAGTGCGCTGCGTCGAAAAGGTCGACGCTTCCAGCAAGACTGAGTACCCCGTTTCATAACTAACGTTACCGTAGTTATGAAACGGGGTACTAAGCCGCCGCGTTGAGCGGCGTATATCGAGGTGGAGGTTCTCGTGGCAAAGGCAAAAATCACTACCGAGGATCTGATCGATCATATCGAGGGCATGTCGGTTCTCGAACTCGCTGGCTTGGTGAAGGAGCTCGAGGAGAAGTTCGGGGTCAGCGCCCAGGCCATCGCTGCGCCTGTCATGGGCGCGGGAACCGCTGCGGGTGCTCCCGAGGCTGAGGAAAAGACCTCCTTCGATGTTGTCTTGAAGTCTTTCGGTGAGAAGAAGATCAACGTCATCAAGGTAGTTCGTGAGGTCACCAGCCTCGGACTCAAGGAGGCCAAAGACCTGGTGGATAACCTGCCGAGGCCGGTCAAGGAAGGGGTCTCTGCTGAAGAGAGCGAAGAGCTCAAGAAGAAGTTCGAGGAAGCTGGCGCTGAAGTCGAGTTGAGCTAGCTTTCCGATGGCCTTGTTCCCGGTCTTGATGGTCAACGCGAAGAATCGCTAAGGAGTCCATATCCATGGCTGACGCCTCTCAAATGCCACGTCGGGAGCGGGTGAGCTTCGGCAAGATTCCCGCCGCGATCTCATTGCCTAACCTGATTGAGGTTCAAAGGAAGTCCTACGAGCGTTTCCTACAGATGCACCTGCCACACTCCGAGCGAGAGGAGGTCGGTCTGCAGGAGGTGTTCAGGACCATCTTTCCGATCAGCGACTTCCGCGAGACAGCCTCGCTGGAATTTGTCGAGTACTCGATAGGTAATTGGGAATGCAGGTGCGGCGAGCTGAAAGGCCTGCGCTACCTGGAATCGATATGTATGGACTGCGGAAGAAGGGTCATTCCTCGCCGTTCGCCAGAGCAGCGCATCCTTTGCCCTGAATGTGGTGCCGACAACACCGAGAAGGTGAAGATCTGCACCATTTGCGACGAGCCGGTGGATCTGAAGCTGCCTTTCGACGAAGAAGAGTGCCAGAGCCGTGGCATGACCTATTCGGTACCACTGAAGGTCACTATCAGGTTGGTGGTGTGGGACAAGGACCCAGAAACGGGCAACAAGACCATTCGCGACATCAAGGAGCAGGAAGTCTATCTCGGTGACATACCGCTGATGACCAATCGAGGGACTTTCATCATCAATGGAACCGAGAGGGTGATCGTCTCTCAGTTGCATCGCTCTCCGGGCATATTCTTCCATCCGGGCAGCGGTAGAATCCTCTACATTGCCCAGGTGATTCCCTACCGCGGCTCGTGGGTCGAATTCGAACTCGACAGCCGCGACCTTATACAGGTACGCATCGATCGGCGGCGAAAATTCCCTGCCACGGCATTCCTCAAGGCGCTCGGAGTGGAGACGGATGAGGAACTTCTCCGCACCTTTTATCGCCCTTGCAAGTTATCACTGAAGAAGGGCATGACGTTGCAGCTCGACGAGGGCATGTTGAGCCGTCGTTTCACGTACCCGCTCCGTGGCAGCAAGGGCAAGTTCAAGGGCAAGCAGATACTCGCGGCGGGCAAAGAACTCACTCGTGGTATCTACAAGCGTCTTGTCGAAGGTGGTGTCAAGTCCGTCAAGGTTGAGATCACTGATCTGAAAGGTGCCTACACCATCCACGATATCGCCGATCCCGAGAGCGGTGAGGTTGTTGTCGAGGCGAACGAGGAGATCACCCCGAGCGTGCTGGATCGCATTGTCGAGAGCAAAGCGTCCCCAGTCGAGATCTTCTTCCCTGAGGCCAACTCGGGTGGCGCGGTGATCAGCAACACCCTGCGCAAGGACTCCGTAAGTAGCCGTAAGGAGGCCCTAGTCGAGATCTACCGCAAAATGCGACCTGGTGATCCTCCCACGACAGAGAGCTCGCGAAACTTGTTTGTCAACATGTTCGAGAACTCCCAACGCTACGATTTTTCGAAGGTTGGGCGACTCAAATTCAATCTGAAGCTCGATACCCAAAAGGATCTCGAAGAGCGGCTCCTTGATGCAGACGATTTCGTTGCTGTCGTGAAGTACCTGCTCTCCATTCCCGATGATCCCAGGCGGGTCGATGATATTGACCACCTAGGTAACCGGCGCGTGCGCTCGGTGGGAGAATTGCTGGAGAACCAGTTTCGTATCGGGCTGGTGCGAATGGAGCGCGCGGTGCGCGAGAAGATGAGCGTCTATCAAGAGATCGAGACGGCCATGCCGCACGACTTGATCAACGCCAAGCCTGTGATGGCGGCAGTGCGGGAGTTCTTCGGCTCCTCCCAGCTCTCGCAATTCATGGACCAGACCAACCCCCTTTCCGAAATCACCCACAAGCGTCGGTTGTCAGCGTTAGGCCCCGGCGGGCTCTCTCGGGAGCGCGCCGGCTTCGAGGTACGGGATGTGCACCCGACCCACTATGGCCGGATCTGTCCAATCGAGACACCCGAGGGGCCGAATATCGGATTGATTTCCTCACTCTCCTGCTATGCACGCATCAACGAGTTCGGCTTCATCGAGAGTCCGTACCGACGTGTAGAGGACGGGAAGGTAAGGGACTACGTCCGTATCACCAACCCCGGTGGTACCAAGTTCAAGCTTGGTGAGGAAGTGACGCTATCCAAGGCGCAAGCGGAGAACCTTCGGGCCAACAAGCAGAAGAAGGCCCGGGCGGACTGGGAAGCGTGTCCTTTTTACCTTTCAGCTATCGAAGAGGACAAAGCGGTCATTGCCCAGGCCAATGCTCGGTTGGACAGAAAGACGGGCCGTTTCACTCGTGCCCGTGCCACAGCCCGCGATGGAGGCGAGTTCAAGTTAGTTCCCGTCGAGGACGTCAATTACATCGATGTCTCACCCAAACAGGTGGTCTCCGTTGCCGCTTCATTGATTCCCTTCCTCGAGAACGACGATGCCAACCGTGCGCTGATGGGGTCCAACATGCAGCGACAAGCGGTACCGCTTTACAAGCCGCAGGCACCGTTAGTGGGCACGGGGATGGAGTTCGTCACCGCCTGCGATTCAGGCGCTGTGGTGCTTTGCCGCCGCGATGGGACGGCAGATTTCGTGGACTCCGAGCGCATTATCGTGCGTGTGGACAATGGCGGGGCGGCGCATGAGGTAGGGGCTGACATCTATCGCCTGACCAAGTTCAAGCGCTCCAATCAGAATACCTGCATCAACCAGAAAGCACTGGTGCGAGCTGGTGATCGAGTGGTCAAGGGACAGGTCCTCGCTGATGGCCCTGCTACAGACCACGGAGAACTGGCCCTAGGCCGGAATGTGCTGGTCGCCTTCATGCCCTGGCGAGGCTACAACTTCGAGGATGCCATTTTGGTGTCTGAGAAGCTCGTCAAGGACGATTCTTTTACCTCGATCCATATCGAGGAGCTTGAGATCGAAGCGCGGGATACAAAACTCGGCCCGGAAGAGATTACCCGCGACATCCCTAACGTCTCCGAAGAAGCGCTGAAGGATCTGAATGAGAGCGGTGTGATCCGTATAGGCGCAGAGGTGAAGCCGGGTGACATTCTCGTTGGCAAAGTGGCGCCGAAGGGAGAGACGCAGCTGACGCCTGA
Organism: Acidobacteriota bacterium; assembly: GCA_046757445.1. Taxonomy (GTDB): domain Bacteria; phylum Acidobacteriota; class UBA890; order UBA890; family UBA890; genus JBHHYG01. Next base: position 5,046 of record JBHHYG010000079.1, on the reverse strand, counting down.
AGAGAAGCTACTGCGGGCAATCTTTGGTGAGAAAGCAGGCGATGTAAAGGATGCTTCGTTGACTTGTCCACCAGGAATCGAAGGGACGGTCGTTGAAGTCAAGATCTTTACTCGTAAGGGCGTCGACAAGGACAAGGCGGCGACAGAGATCGAAGAAGCAGAGATCGCCCACATGGAGAAAGATCTGCGTGACGAGACCCGGATCATCCGCGATGGGCTGAGTGCACAGATTCTGAAACTGGCTGCTGGCAAACAGCTCGCTAGTGACATCAAAGATCCGGACAGCGGTAAGGTGCTCATCCGCAAAGGCCAGACCCTGACTCGAGAAGCGCTGCCCTCACTCCCACTTGGCTGTCTGGGGCGGATCCGATTAGCGAAGACCAACAAGAAGGTCGAGCGCGAGGTCCAGGCGTTGATAACCCGCACAGAAGACCGGATCCGGGTGTTGCGCTCGATCGTAGAAGAGCGCAAAGACGCTCGCCGAGCTGGAGATGAGCTACCGCCTGGCGTGATCAAAATGGTGAAAGTCTACGTGGCGATGAAGAGAAAGTTGTCGGCTGGGGACAAGATGGCCGGTCGCCACGGAAACAAGGGGGTTATCGCCGAAATCCTGCCCGAGGAGGATATGCCCTATCTGCCTGATGGTACGCCGGTGGAAATTGTCCTTGATCCCCTAGGGGTGCCCTCGCGGATGAACGTTGGCCAGGTTTTGGAGGCTCATCTCGGCTGGGCGGCGGAGGCCCTTGGCTTGTCTTTCTCGACCCCTGTATTCGACGGCGCCACCGAAGAGGAGATCAAGGAACAGCTGGAGGCCGCCGGGTTGCCGAAGAGCGGCAAGAGTTTGCTCTTCGATGGGCTGACTGGTGAACCGTTCGATCAAGAAGTTACCGTCGGCTACCTCTACATGCTGAAGTTGTCACACCTCGTCGACGACAAGATACACGCTCGCTCCATCGGCCCTTATTCGCTGATCACTCAGCAACCACTTGGCGGTAAAGCGCAGTTCGGTGGCCAACGATTTGGTGAAATGGAAGTGTGGGCGCTCGAGGCCTACGGTGCGGCTCACACTCTGCAAGAGCTGCTGACTGTCAAGAGCGACGACGTCTATGGTCGCGCCAAGATCTTCGAGTCAATCGTAAAGGGAGAGGGAGATATTGATCCTGGCCTCCCGGAATCCTTCAACGTTCTCATGAAGGAGCTGCAGGGCCTGGCACTTGATGTCGAGTTGCGCCGCCGTAAATTGCCAGCCGATGTCGAGGCTGAGACAGCAGTTTGAATGGCCAATCAAGTAAAGGTGAATCGTTGCCACGGTTCGGGAGAGAATAATCCTTGAGAAGCGCCTTGGGATTCTTCGAGACGAAGCCAGTAAGCATCAACCAGTATGAGGCCATCCGTATCGGTCTAGCATCACCGGAGAAGATCCGTTCCTGGTCTCACGGTGAAGTGACCAAACCAGAAACCATTAATTACCGAACCTTCAAACCGGAACGAGACGGCCTCTTTTGCGCCAAGATCTTCGGCCCCGTCAATGACTGGGAATGTCTGTGCGGCAAATACAAGCGCATGAAGCATCGAGGCGTGGTCTGTGATAAGTGCGGCGTCGAGGTCACGCAGTCGAAAGTGCGCCGGGAACGCATGGGTCACATCGAATTGGCGTGCCCAGTGTCGCACGTCTGGTTTTTCAAGGGTTTGCCTTCGCGCATGGGGCACCTCCTGGATATGACCATGCGCGACATGGAACGGGTTCTCTACTACGAGGCCTATGTCGTAGTCGATCCCGGCCCGACCGATCTAAAAGAAAGAGAGCTAATTGGCGAGGAGCGCTTTCGGGAACTACGGAGTGAGTATGGCGACTCTTACCTGGCCATGATGGGGGCCGAGGCGATCAAGGAGTTGCTGAAGCGTATCGACGTGGCGAATTTGGCCACCGAGCTGCGCGCCAAGATGAAGAGTGAAACTTCCAAGCAGGGCCGTGCGAAAACCGCCAAGCGCTTGAAGGTCGTCGAAGCCTTCCTGAAGTCGGGTAATGAGCCGGAATGGATGATCCTTGATGTGGTGCCGGTGATCCCACCGGAGCTGCGCCCCCTGGTGCCTTTGGACGGAGGCCGCTTCGCCACCTCAGATCTCAATGATCTGTACCGCCGCGTCATTAATCGTAACAACCGTCTCAAGAAGCTGATCGAGCTGAAGGCGCCGGACGTCATCGTCCGCAACGAGAAGCGCATGCTGCAAGAGGCTGTTGACTCGCTCTTCGATAACGGTCGCCGCGGTCGCACCTTGCGAGGGGCCAACAACCGCCCCCTCAAGTCGCTGTCCGACACCCTCAAGGGCAAGCAGGGGCGGTTTCGTCAGAACCTGCTTGGCAAGCGGGTCGACTATTCTGGGCGCTCGGTTATCGTCATCGGGCCGGATCTGCGCCTCGACCAGTGCGGCCTGCCCAAGCGCATGGCGCTGGAGATCTTCAAGCCGTTCATCTACCAGAAGCTCGAGGAGCGTGGTCTAGTTGCCACGATCAAGGCGGCTAAGGAGATGGTGGAACAGCAGGATCCGATCGTCTACGACATCCTCGAGGAGGTCATTCAGGAGCATCCGATTCTGTTGAACCGCGCCCCGACACTGCACCGTCTCGGGGTCCAGGCCTTCCAGCCCGTTCTGGTTGAGGGTAAGGCGATCAAAATCCATCCGCTGGTGTGCACAGCTTTCAACGCCGATTTCGACGGTGACCAGATGGCAGTTCACGTTCCGCTGTCTCCGCGCGCCCAAATTGAGGCAAAGGTGTTGATGATGAGCACCTCGAACCTGCTATCGCCGGCCCACGGCCGCCCGATCGCCATCCCCACCCAGGACATCGTTCTTGGCTGTTATTACCTTACCAAGGGCCGTCGCGGTGCTGTGGGCGAGGGCAGCTTGTTCGCCGACATGGATGAAGTAGTGCTTGCTCTAGAATCCAAGGACGTAGCTACACAGACCCCCATACGGCTGCGTTACACGGGCGATCTTATGGACTTGAGTCAAGCGGCCGACGACCAGGATATCGTGCATGCTGAAATCGAGGAGTGCACGAATCAGATCATCCTCACCACCGTCGGCCGGGTGCTCTTCAACCTTGCCCTGCCGGGATCCTTTCCGTTCATCAACGGGTTGCTGAAGAAGAAGGGGCTCGGGCAGGTGGTCAACTATTGTTACATCCATTTCGGCAACGATGTCACCGTCGCCACCCTGGATGCGCTCAAGAATCTTGGCTTTACCTATGCCACCCTGGCAGGATTTTCCATCGGTATCGACGACATGACAGTGCCAATGGACAAGGAGGCTCTCGTAGCCAAGGCGAGGGCGGAAGTGGTGGAAGTCGAACAGCAATACCTCGATGGTACCATCACCAACGGTGAGCGTTACAACAAGGTAATTGCTATCTGGTCGGATCTTACCGAGCAGGTATCTGAAGCCATGTTCCGGCAGATGGAGCAGCAAGAGCTCGAGGGTGTTCCTAACTCCATCTACAGCATGGCCGACTCCGGGGCCCGCGGCTCGGCCCAGCAGATTCGCCAGCTAGCTGGTATGAGGGGGCTGATGGCCAAACCCTCTGGCGAGATCATTGAAACACCGATTACGGCCAACTTTCGCGAAGGCCTTACGGTGGCGCAGTACTTTATTTCCACCCACGGAGCTCGCAAGGGGCTGGCCGACACTGCGCTAAAGACTGCGGACTCCGGTTATCTCACCCGGCGGCTCGTTGATGTTACTCAGGATGTGATCGTCGCGCAGGAAGACTGCAACACACTCGACGGAATTTTCGTCAGCGCCATCGTCGAGAGTGGGGAGATTATCGAGCCGCTCCGTGACCGGATCGTCGGCCGTGTTGCGCTCGATGACATCAAGGACCCGTTCACCGACCAGGTGCTCATCGAGTCCGGTCAGGAAATCAACGTGGACCGGGCCAACGCGATCCAGAATTCAGGTCTTGAAAAAGTAAAAATCCGGTCAGTGCTCACTTGCGAGGCGGAACGGGGGGTGTGTCAAAAGTGCTATGGCCGCAATCTCGCCACGGGCAAGCTGGTGGAGCGTGGCGAGGCGGTGGGTGTGATCGCCGCCCAGTCCATCGGTGAGCCGGGCACCCAGCTGACCATGCGCACCTTCCATATCGGCGGCACGGCCTCCAGGGTGGGCGAGGAAAGTACGCTAGATGCCAAGAACAACGGCACCATCGCTTTTCTCAACCTGCGCACGGTGGAGGACAAGCAGGGTGATTTGGTGGTGATGAATCGCAACGGTGCAATTGCCATTCAGGACGAGGACGGCAATATCCGCGAGCGATACTCGGTCGTCTACGGGGCCCGTTTGAAAGTGAGAGAGGGCGACCCGGTCGACAGAGGCACCATTCTGGTCGAATGGGATCCTTATTCGTTCTCGATCCTCACTGAGGAAAAAGGCATTGCCGATCACAAGGATATCCTCATCGGTGTTACCAGCCGTGAGGAGGTCGACGAGGTTACTGGCCTCTCCCACTTGGTGATCGCTGACTCACCGGAGGAGAAGCAACCGCAAATCCAGATTCTTAATCCCGGAGGCAAGCGAAAGAAGGTCAAGCGCTCCTATCACTTGCCATCGGGTGCTCTCGTTACCGTGCCGGATGGAGCCCAGGTACACCCGGGCGACGTTCTCGCCAAGATCCCCCGAGAGACTACCAAGACCACTGATATTACGGGCGGTCTGCCGCGCATTGTCGAACTCTTCGAGGCGCGCAAGCCGAAGGAGCCGGCGGTCATCACAGAAATCGATGGCACCGTCGAGTTTGGCGAAATCTCCAAAGGCATGCGGAACGTAACAGTGCTCAACAAAGAGACAGGGGAGAGCAAGGAGTACTCCCTGCCTCGGGGCACACATATCAACGTCCGCGAGGGTGAGATGGTCAAGGCCGGAGAGCCCCTGGTCGATGGCCCCATCAACCCCCATGACATCCTTGATGTCCTCGGCGAGCGAGCCCTCCAAGAGTATCTGGTCAACGAGATCCAGGAGGTTTACCGGCTGCAGGGCGTCAACATCAAC
>JBHHYG010000078.1:0-12089 GCA_046757445.1 Acidobacteriota bacterium | reverse complement strand
GCGTACTCGAAGACCGCGCCCTCGGCCGCCAAACGCTCGAGCTGGGGGGTGGTGGGACGGTTGTATCCATAGACGCTCATGTAGTCGGCTCCGCCACCTCACCGGCTTCCAGGGTCGCGGTGATCCTGAAGGTCACGGGGATGTCGTCGCGGACAACGCCGAGGCCGACGTCCAGGCGTCCTTCCTCGGGCACTCGCACCGTGTACTCGAGCGTTCCTGGAGCGTGGGTGTACAGGCTTCGTCGGTAGATCCCCCGGCGGGCCTGGGTTCTCACGCCCACCGCTACCCCAGCGTAGTCGGCTTCCGCCGGAATGACGCTTACGGAAAGGATGTCGAGAGTGGCGGGCCCCTCGGCAGTGACCTCGAAACCAAGCTGTCGCCACGGACCCTCCCACTCTCCCCACGACCAGTCGGCCCGCATCAGGTAGCTGTGGGCGTTACCGTCGTCGATCAGATGCGCCATCTCGCCGACGACCTGGAAAGGGCCGCGCTCCCGGACTCCGGGTCCGGGCGCCTCGCGAACGTTGAACCCGACCGTGATCTTGTTGACCTTGCCCGCGCTGCGGGCACGAACCAGCACGTGCGACCAGTCCGCGCGCTTCCAGTCGGGCTGCTCTTGGTCGAAGCGCCACTCCACCGCGACGGGAGCGCCGGCAGCAACCTCGGAGCCCTCGATGGTTGCGGCATCCAGCTGTTCCTCGAGGTGCAGGGGCACCTCCGCGGTCAGCGGCGCCGGCCCTTGGTCCCAGCCCGCACAACTGGCTGCAAGGAGACATGCGAGTGAAGCCAGCCAGGGACGCATGGGCGATAGGTTAGAACATCGCGCCGTTGGGTAGCCAGGAAAAGGCGCAGGAGGGCGATGAGATACTCGGGCTAGCCTGGATATCTCAACGGCGGTCGTCGCGAGGTGGCGGACAGGCCTGTGGCTGCAAGGCGCGCGCAGGATCGGGCGCGGAGGCGTACTCTTGCAGTACGTCGAGCACCCCCCTTGCCGCTTGCCGTTGCGGCCCCGGCCGGTTCGTCGTATGGGTACGGGCAGCACGGCCATCGTGCCGGACGAATCCATCCTCGCCGGAGAGACCCTCATGTTCCGACTGCTCACCCTTACCTCTTGTCTGCTGTTGCTGGCCGCCTGCGCGGCTCCCACCGAGTACGACGTCATCATCCGCGGCGGCACGATCTACGACGGCAACGGCGCACCGCCGCGGCTCGGAGATGTCGCCATCGACGGCGACACCATCGCCGCCGTCGGCCAGCTCGGCGACGCCAGCGGCCGTACCGAGATCGACGCCAGCGGCCTGGCTGTCTCGCCCGGTTTCATCAACATGCTCAGCTGGGCCACCAATTCGCTCATCATCGACGGCCGCTCACAGGGCGATATCCGCCAGGGGGTGACCCTAGAGGTCTTCGGTGAGGGCGAATCGATAGGCCCCTTCAACGAAAAGATGAAGCAGGATTACCTCGACAACCTGGTGGCCCTGGTCGGCTCGAAGGAGCGCACCGCCGAGCTCCTCGGCGTCGAGCTCTCGCCGGTTGGGAAGCTCGAGCTCCCCTGGACGACGCTGGGCGAGTACCTCGAGTTCCTGGAGAGCAAGGGCGTCGCCCCCAACGTCGCCTCTTTCGTCGGCGCCACCACCGTGCGGGTGCATGAGATCGGCTACCAAGACCGGCCGCCGACGGCCGAAGAGCTGCAGCGAATGGAGGGATTGGTGCGACAGGCGATGGAGGAGGGGGCGCTAGGGGTCGGCTCGTCGCTGATCTACGCGCCGGCCTTCTACGCCGACACCGACGAGCTAGTGGCGCTGTGCAAGGTGGCCGCCGAGTATAGCGGCACCTACATCTCTCATATGCGCTCCGAGGGAAACCGCTTGCTGGAGGCGGTCGACGAGCTCATCGGCATCTCACGGCAGGCGGGACTGCCGGCGGAGATCTACCACCTGAAGGCGAGCGGCGAGGAGAACTGGGGCAAGCTGGATGAGGTGATCGAGAGGGTGGAGGCGGCGCGGGCCGAGGGACTGCGGATCACCGCCGACATGTACACCTATACGGCCGGCGCCACCGGCCTCGACGCCGCCATGCCGCCCTGGGTGCAGGAGGGCGGCTACGACGCCTGGGCTCGACGGCTGCAGGATCCCCGCACCCGTGCACGGGTGGCGCGCGAGATGACCACCCCGACGGACGAGTGGGAAAACCTCTTTCTCGCCGCCGGCGCCGAGGGCACGCTGCTGGTCGGCTTCCGCAACGTGGAGTTGAGGAAGTACACGGGCAAGACGCTGGCGGAGGTCGCCGCCGAGCGCGGCACCTCACCGCAGGAGACGGCCATGGACCTGGTGGTCGAGGACGGCACCCGCGTGCAGGTGGTCTACTTCCTGATGAGCGAGAACAACGTCCGCAAGCAGATCGCCCTTCCCTGGGTGGCTTTTGACTCCGACGCCGCTTCCATGGCGCCGGAAGGCGTCTTTCTCAACGCCAGCACACATCCGCGTGCCTACGGCAACTTCGCCCGGCTGCTGGGCCGCTACGTGCGCGAGGAGGGGGTCGCGCCGCTGGAAGATGTGGTGCGCAGGCTGACCTCCTTTCCGGCCACCAACCTCGGCCTCGAGCGGCGCGGCCGCCTCGAGGAGGGCTACTTCGCCGACGTCGTGGTCTTCGACCCGGAGACCGTCATCGACCACGCCACCTACGACGACCCCCACCAGTACTCGACGGGGGTCGTTGACGTCTTCGTCAACGGCACGCAGGTGCTGCGGGGTGGCGAACATACAGGCGCAACACCCGGCAGGGTGGTCCGCGGTCCCGGCTGGAAGCAGCAGTAGGAGACGAAACCAACCCGCATTTCTCAACGGGTCGTGAAGCGGGCGGGCGCGAGGGCCGCGTGGACAAGGCGCGTGCCGTGAGCTGCGATCGCAGCAAGGGCAAGCGCCGCAGGGCAGTCTCTTCCATCTCATCTACCCCGCTCATCGAGCTAGCCAAGCGGGGTTCGACCCCGTATCCTTGTAGTCTCCGGGGACGGGGGATGCCATCCATTGCCTCCTCGCCAGGTTGCCTATCCGAAGCGGGCTCGCGCCGGCACCATCAGAGCTACGGGTGGGCGTTTCCATCGCGCTACACAGGCGCTCGAACAAACTGAAGAGCAAAAGCACCGTGAGCAAAAAAGAGGGTAAGCTCGCCTGGCGTGTCGGCGGGCCCCAGGGTAGCGGCGTCGACACCGCCGCCGGCATCTTCTCGCGCGCCTGTGCCCTCGGCGGGCTGAACCTGTTCGGCCGGCGCGAGTACTACTCCAACATCATGGGCCGGCACAGCTACTTCGATGTGCGCGTCTCGGAGCGCGTGCTCACCAGCCACCGCGACAACACGGATCTTCTCACCACCTTCGAGGCAGAGAGCCTGGCCCGCCACGCCGTGTCGGTGGTCGAAGGGGGCGCCATCGTTCACTCCGCCAAGGATGCCGACACCGAGGTGCAACGGATCACCTTCCTTGATGTACGGGCCAGGCAAGACCTCACCGCTCACCTCGAGGCGCAGAAGTTGCCGACCACCACCGCCGGGGTGCTTGAGGACGCCCGTCGACGAGGAGTACAGACCTACAGCGTTCCCTTCGCCAACATCGTCGAGGCCCTCGCCGAGAGGCTCGGTGTCGCCCAGGCGCTGGCTTCCCGCACCATGAACACGCTGGCGGTGGCGATCTCCTGCGCCCTGGTGGAGTACGAGATCGACTACGTCAAGCGGGCGCTGGAAAAGACCTGGCCCGGTCGCCAGAAAATCATCGACCTCAACGTCGAGGCGGTGAAGCTCGCCTACGAGTTCGTCGGCGACAGCTTCGATACCTCGAAGTTCGACTTTCGCCTCAAGCCCACCCACCTCGACGAGAAGCGCATCCTGGTGAACGGTAACCAGGCCGTGGCCATGGGTAAGATCGCCGGCGGAATGAGCTTCCAGTCCTACTACCCGATCAGCCCCGCCACCGACGAGAGCGTTTACCTCGAGGCGCACGAGACCTTCAAGTCGCGCAACGGCGAACAAGAGTCCGTGCTGGTAGTGCAGACCGAGGACGAGATTGCCGCTATCACCATGGCGGCGGGCGCCGCCCTCACCGGCGCGCGAGCGGCGACCGCCACCTCGGGCCCCGGCTTCTCGTTGATGGCCGAGGGGCTCGGCTGGGCTGGCAACAACGAGGTGCCGGTGGTGGTGACCCTCTACCAGCGCGGCGGCCCCTCCACCGGCATGCCGACGCGCAGCGAGCAGGGCGACCTGTGGTTCGCGCTGAACGCCGGCCACGGAGAGTTCCCGCGCATCGTCCTGGCCTCCGGCGACCTCATCGAGGCCTTTTACGATGCCGCCCAGGCATTCAACTACGCAGAGCGCTACCAGACGCCGGTCATTCATATCCTCGACAAGGCGATGTCGAGCTCCACGCGCACGGTGCCGCCCTTCGACCTCGAGCGGATCATCATCGAGCGGGGCGAGGTATATGAACCCGACGGTGCGCCCGGCAACGGCACCCCGTTTCCGCGCTTTCAGCCCACCGAGTCGGGCGTCTCGCCGCGGCCGTTGCTGGGCACCCCCGGGGGTATGCACTGGCTCACCGGTGCCGAGCACACCCGCTACGGCCGCGTCACCGAGGATCCGGTGGTCCGCGAGGAGCAGATGGAAAAGCGGATGCGTAAGCTAGAGCTGGCGGCACGGGAGATCCCGCTAGATGAGAAGCTCAAGGTGTACGGCAACCACCAGGCAGCGTTCACCATCCTCAGCTGGGGCTCCAACAAGGGCGCCATCCTGGAGGCCATCGAGCGACTCGAAGAGGAGAACAGCGAGGCCCGTCTCATCCAGATGCGATTGTTGAGCCCATTCCCGAGCCTGGAGATCGAGTCGCTGCTGGAGAGCGCCGATCCGCTGGTGGCAGTGGAGGCGAACTTTTCGGGGCAGCTGGCCGACGTGCTACGCCAACACACCGGCCGTGAGTGCGACAAGCTGGTGCTCAAGTACAATGGCAGGCCGATGTCAGGAAGGGAGTTGCACCAGGCTTTCAAGCAGATCCTGGAGGGAACTCGAGAGCAGCAAATCGTGCTTCGCAACCCCAACGAGTGAGATCGACGTGCCCCAGGCTCGCCATAGGACAAGCCAATGACCACCGCAACGAGAGAGAAGTCGAAGGTGACGCCCAAGGATTTCCAGGTGCCTCAAAGCAGCGACTGGTGCCCGGGGTGCGGCGACTTCGGCATCCTGAGCGCCTTGCAGCAGGCGCTAGCCAAGCTGCAGCTCGAGCCCCACAAGGTCGCCGTCGTCGGTGGCATCGGCTGCTCCGGCAAGGCGCCTTATTACCTTCCCACCTACGGCGTGCACACGCTGCACGGCCGCTTGCTGCCCTTCGCCACCGGCATCAAGCTCGCCAACCCGGAGCTCACCGTAGTGGGTGTCGGCGGTGACGGCGACGGCCTCGGCATCGGCGCCGGACACTTCGTCCACGCCGGCCGCCGCAACGTCGATATGACCTACCTGCTGTTCAACAACGAGGTTTATGGCCTGACCAAGGGCCAGGCAGCGCCCACCCTGCCGCTGGGGTTGCAAACCAAGAGCCTCCCAGAACCCAACATCCAGGGCCAGCTCAACGCCCTGATGATGGCACTGTCGGTGGGCTTCAGCTGGATCGGACGCGGTTACTCCTATCACGTCAAGCAGCTGGTCGAGCTGATCGTGCAGGCCATCGAGCATCCCGGCCTTTCCTACCTCGACGTTCTGCAACCCTGTCCGACCTACAACAACCTCCACACCAAGGCCTGGTACGCGGGCAAGGACCTCGAGCCCGGTCAGCCGCGAATCTATTCGCTGGCGGAGCGGGGCTACGATCCGCTCATTCCCAAGGACGCCGACGAGGCCACCATCCTCGCCAAGATGAACCAGTTCATCGACAAGGCACACGAGTGGGGAGAGGAGATTCCGGCAGGGGTTTTTCTCGACAACCGCTCGGTCACCACCTTCAGCGAGAGGATCTCCTCCCGTATCGGCAACTACCTGATCAACCCTCCTTGCCGCCGCGTGATCGCCGACGACAACGGCCACCCGACGGCCGACCTCAGCGACATCTTCGAAGAGGTCCGCTTGAGCTGACATCCGCGCTCTCGAACCGGCGTGCCTAGCCCGAACTTCTCAACGGGTCGTGAAGCGAGCGGGCACAAGGGCCACGAGGACAAGGCGCGCGCCGGTTCGGGGGCGCAGGCGTACTCGTGCAGTACGTCGAGCCCTCGGGGCAAGCGCAACGCAGTCATCGCGGCCCTTGCGCCCGCGCAGCCGCGAGCCGTTGAGATGTTCGGGCTATCGATCGGCGAGCAAGCCACGGGCCGCCAGAAGAACCGCCACCTGTTGCCACACCTGCTCCTGAACCTCGCCCTGCTCGCGCCCCGCATCCACACACCTGACTCCGCCGTCGCAAAACGACAGGAAAAGGTCTCGCACGCGTGCCAGGTAGTCGGCGCGCTCGAAGCTGTTGGGCACGTCGCGGCGGGCGCGGATGCGCGCCACCCCTTTTTCGGGGGCAAGGTCGAGAATCAGGGTCAAGTGCGGAACCGGCGCGAAGGCCTCGTTGCGTTGCCGGATGGTCTCGGGATCGAGGCCCAGCGCTCCTTGATAGGCCATCGACGAGAGATAGTAGCGATCCATGATGACCACCGTTCCCGCCTCCAAGGCCGGAACGATGTTGTCGCGCACGTCGATGCGACGATCCTCGAGGAAGAGGCGCATCTCCTCTTCCGGCGAAACGGTGCGGCCGTGGGCGAAGAGCTCACGGATGCGATCACCATAGGGAGTGTCGCCCGGCTCTCGCAGGATCAGCGTGCGCATTCCGCCTCCCTCGACCGCCTCCTGCAGTAGCTTCGCCTGCGTCGACTTGCCCGAGCCATCGATGCCCTCGAAGGCGATCAACAGGCCGGCGCGCGCGGCTGCAGTAGGCTGTTTCGGCTCAGCAGCGAGTTTCATACGCCTTTGTCCGGGTATGGGCAGCGTTGCCTACCACCTACGACCTTCGTGGTTACGTCCTGCTGCGGAGCGGCGATGGTACACTCCGCCCGATGGCAAACAAAATCAACGCCGCGGAGGCAGCCTGGCCACGACGGAGGGCGGCATGAGAGAGCCTTGCAGGAAGCACCCAGAGGCGACGACGCGGGCAACCACCTGGCGACCATCGCTGCAGAGGCGCGGCGGCGCCCCTCTTCTTTTGATCGCCGGCGGCCTCGTCGCCGGCCTTGTTCTCCTGGCCTGTGGCGCCGACGGCACCCCCGGAGGGCCGCTGCCGCTGGCCCCGCCAGCAACGCTCACACAGCTTCCCGCCGCTGCCACCGGCACCCTGGGACAGGCGGCCGCTGCCAACCGGGCCCCGAGCCCATCGGTGTCGACCTTTTCGATCGTCGGTTATGACCCGCAAACCGGCGATCTGGGCGTCGCCGTGGAGTCGAAGTTCTTTGCCGTCGGCCCGGTGGTGCCGTTCGCCGCCGCCGGGGTGGGGGCGGTCGCCACCCAGTCGTTCGCTAACACGAGCTACGGGCCGCGAGGCCTGAACCTACTGCGCCAGGGCAAGGAACCCGAGGAGGTCATTGCCGCGCTCACCGGCACCGACAAAGACCGTGCCCGCCGCCAGATGGGAATCGTCGACGCCCATGGCAACGCCGCCACCTTCACCGGCGACGCTTGTCTCGCCTGGGCCGGCGGCCGCAGCGGCGACAACTATGCCGCCCAGGGCAATATCCTCGCCGGCCCGCAGGTGGTGGACGCCATGGCGGAGGCCTTCGAGGTCAGCCGAGGCGACCTGGCGACCCGCCTGGTGGTAGCGCTGGCGGCGGGCCAGGCGGCGGGCGGGGACGTGCGCGGCCGGCAGTCGGCCGCCCTGGTGGTGGTTCGTGAAGGGGGCGGCTATGGCGGCTACGATGATCGCTATATCGACCTGCGGGTCGACGATCACCCCACACCGATCCGCGAGCTGCAACGGCTGCTGGACATCCGCCATGGCCAGAGCGCCGCCCAGGAGGCAGCGCAGCATCTGCAGGCTGCCCGCGAGGCCACAGATGCGGAGCAGAAAACCCACCTGCAGGCCGCCCTGGCAGCCGCCGAGACGGCCACGCGGCTGGCGCCGCAGGATGGCTGGGCATGGCTGACACGGGCCGCCATCTACCAGCAGCTCGGCGACCCGCACGCCGCCGCCGCTGCCGGTATCCACGCCCTGACCGTGGACCCGTGGATCAAGACGGCGCTGGTACAAGGCATCCTCGGTCGCGATCGAATGGTCGAGCCACTGCTGAAGATCGATGCCTTCCGGCGGGTCTGGGAAGCCATTCCCAGCCGCAGGTAGAAAGAACCACAAGGAGGCGAGCGCGACGAGCAACCATCCACGGCGTAATGAGAACAACGGTGCGGGTTAAGAGAAATATTAGAGAAACCGATCCATGGCCGCTGGCAAAGGCACCTTATAGAGCGAGAGGGCACCGTCGCAGGGAGGAAAACCGATGAGTGTGCGTGTCGCACGCGTAGGAGTGTTTCTGATCGCCTGTGCCCTTGCCTCGATCTCGACGCTGGCGTCCGCCGCGACCAGCGAGGCACTCCCACAGCAAGCCGAAAGCCCCTTCGCCACGGCCGCGGAGCTGACCAGCTTCAGCCAGCAGGTGCAGCATCTCAAGGCCCGCATCACCGAGATTCGCGACCAAGGCGAGCCGCTCGGCGCCGAGATCGACAGACGGCAGACGAGAATTGCCGGTGCTCTGGCCCGTCTCCAGAATATGCAGCGCGACAACGCCGTGCGGGGCAACACCGACACCGGGGTACCAAGCATCCTGGCGGATTCGCTCGCCGACCTGATCGCGATCCAGAGATTGGCGCTGCGGCCAGGCCAGGGTTCCGTTACCGACACCATGGTCTCGTACCCATTTGCCTACCGGGCCGAGGACGGCGCGGAAACGGGCGCTCTGCCAACCTACCTCGCCGTTCCCGAGGGCAGCTTCGCGCTCACCCGACTGCACGGTTGGCTGAGATCCGAGAAGGCCGAGATCGGCGATCGCTTCGAGCTCAGTGCCACCGAGCCGGTTGTCGTTGACGGCCACGACGCCATTCCGAGAAACGCCATCTTCGAAGGTCACATCGCCCAGGTGCAGAGGGCCCGCCGCCGGGAGCGCGGTGGGATGTTGGAGCTGGTCGTCGACCGGGTTCACCTTCCGGGGGGGCAGGATAGCGATGTGCGGGCCAACGTCGTCGACGCCTCTCCCGCTCACCGCGGTGATCGTCGTGCCGGTAGCGTCTCCGCCGGTCAGTGTGGCGTCGTCGGTGTCGCCTTGGTAGCGCTTCTCAGCCGCAGCGATACCTCTGAAGCGCCGATCGTCACAGAGACGGGATCGGGCTCGGCTCTGATCGCCAGCCGCGGCAAGGAGCTCGTCCTGCCGCCCGGCAGCCTTCTGCAGCTGCGCTTTCGCAACGACCCCTCGGTCACCGCCACTTGGAGCCCAGCGCCGCCGCTGGAACGCTAGCCTGCATATCTCAACGGCAGTCTGCTACGGTGGTGGAGAGGCGCGCGTCTGCGGCGTTGCGCTTGGCTCGGGTGCTCGACGTACTGCACGAGTACGCCTCCGCGCCCGATCCTGCGCGCGCCTTGCAGCCGCGCGCCTCTCCACCCCCTCGCGACGACCGCCGTTGAGAAATGCGGGCTAGCCCGATCCGATGTATCCGAGGCTGCGGAGTTGGCGGATGACGTCAGGGTCGAGCTCCTCCAGCCCTTCCGCCTTCCCCGACAGTGAGTGCAGGAGCTGGTCGTGACGCCGGTGCAGCAGCAAGCGTTGCAGCAGGAAGCGGGCCCGAAGCGGCTCCTCGGCGGCGAGGTCGTGCTGTTCCAGAGGATCCCGGTCCTTGTTGAAGAGCTCCGCCACGCCCGAGTTACCGTCATAGACGAGCTTGTAAGGCCCGGAGGCCAGCGCGTAGTGGGGGCGTGGGGGTAGCTCGCTGTCGCCACGAGTGGCCACGCCCCGTGTGTAGGAGTAGACATCGCGCCCGAGAGCTGTGTCGTCGAAGACCAGGGGCAGCAGACTGTAGCCCTGGAATCGCACTCCTTCATCGCCGAGCGGCAGGCCGTCGACGAGGGTCGGGGCCAGGTCGACGAGGCTGACCGGCTGCGCCGCGACCGGTGCAAAGCCCGGCAAGGCCCGTGGCCACTTGATGATCAAGGGCACCCTGATGAACTCGTCGTAGACCCGCGTGGTGTGGAGAAAGGCGCCATGCTCGAAGAAGGCCTCGCCATGGTCGGCCAACAGGACGATGAGCGCATCCTCGTAGCGGCGCGCGTGGCGGAGGGTTTCGAGCAGCCGGCCGACGAGGTGGTCGGCAAAGAGCACGTTTTCATCGTAAAGGGCGCGGATGTAGCGTTTGTCCTCATCGCTGAGCGAGATGTCATCGTTCTCCTGCGAGAACTCGAACAAGGCATGGGCGTCGACGGAGACGCTTCCCCGATACCAACCCGTAAGGGCCTCCTTGAACGGGGGTGGGGGATCGTAGGGCTGATGCGGTGGAAGAAGGTGAATGAAGGCGAAGGTCGGCCGGCCTTCGACAAACAGGTCCTCGGCGCCGGGAAGAAGCTGGCGGTCGGCGAGCACGTCGCTGCGCACCTCGGCGAAGCTCTCGAATCCCCGGCGCAGGGTGCGATTTCCTCGATAGACACTGTGCTGGCTCCAGAGCACCGTGAAGTATCCGACCTCCGACAACAGCTCCGCCAGCGTCGGTAGATCTTCGGGGATGCGTGAGCCCCAGTGCTCGGCGCCGATGGTGTCCGGGTATCTGCCGGTCAGCAGCGCCGGGATCGTCTGGCCAGTCCACGATGACGGCGCCAGGGCGCGCTGGAAGCGCGTGCCGCGCGCAGCGAGCGCCTCGACGTTGACCGTTGCGCGAGCGGCATCACCTTCGAAGGCGTCGGCCCGGGCGGCGTCGAGCAGGATGAAGATGATGTCCGGATGCTGCAGCCTGCCGGAGCGGGGCGGCGACACCAGCTCGCCGGGTTGGTGGAGCTCCTCGGCCGGGCCACCCCGAGGGGTGATCACGCCCAACCCATGCCAGCGCACGATGCCGTTGGCCTGGCCCCAGCTCCTCATGCGAACCAAAAGCAAGTGTCCGGCCCACGGGCTCAAATCGATGTCGCTGGTGCGCTCGCGCCGTGACCCCGATCTAAAGGCGGTCTTGAACAGCACCTGCGCCTTGCCGCTTGTCTCCACTGCCTCCAGCGTCGCCCGCAACTCGCCAGCCTCGTCGGCGTCAGCGAAGATCGCGTCGACGGCGCCGACGAGCCGAGTTCCCGCTCGTGGCCGTACGACGATCTCCAGAAAGCTGTCGGCAGGCATCTCGATGGTGGGACGATCGCCGGCATCGGTGGTGGCGACGATCTCGGCTGGTCGCTGCGGCCACGGTGGGCGAGCCGACGGGGAGCGAACCCGGATCTTCCGGAAGCGAGCGGCCAAGGTCCGTCGATCGGGGTTTTGCGGGTTGAAGTCATGCGGTCTCAGTGCCTGTCGGAACTCTAGCTCGACCTCGTTCCAGCCCGACCGCAGATGTTTCTGGGGCAAGGGCAGCTCATAGCTACCCCAGCCCCGATGCAAAGTGGTCAGGGAGAGCTGGTTGCCGTTGAGCTTTACCGACAGAACCTGGCGGGGCGCGCCAGGCGGGGAGAACGGCTGACACTCGAGCTCGAGCGTGGCGGTGCCCCTGGCGGCCGAGGCGAAGCGAAAGCGTGCCCGACGATCCTGCACCCAGAGACCCTTGGTATCTTGCTCGGCTGGCGTCGCCCAGTTGTCGGTCAGCAATGTGCCCGAGTCCTCTCCGGGATAGACGAGATCGGTGCCGACTGCCTGCTCGAGGAAGGGAAGATAGTCCGCGAAAGGGGTGTCGAGTCGAGCGGGCGCACCGCAGGCTACCAGCAGCAGAGTGAGCCCGAGGAAGATGCGGCTCCTCAGGTTCCTTGGGAGTTTCCCAGAGCAGATCACCTTCCTCATTCCTCGTTGCCTGTCCGCACAAGAGTCATGCGCGCCTGGCCGCCACCGTAGCAGACTGCCGCTGAGATATGCAGGCTAGAGGCC
>JBHHYG010000077.1:0-12118 GCA_046757445.1 Acidobacteriota bacterium | reverse complement strand
TGGGGTGCCTATGCGCCTCCCTGCCGCTCAAACCATTCCAGCTGCCCTCAGCTTTCTGTTCTTCTGTGCCTCGGTCTTTTCCAGCATGTTCTTCTCTCGTGCCCTGACGGCGGCAGCGGCTGGACTGGCGGCGCCACTGGCAAGCCTGGCGGTCATTCTCTCCGTCTGGGGGGGAGTTGCCTGATCCTCGGCGCTCCGCCGGCCTGGCTGGCGACGGTGGCCATTGCGACGGGTTGCTTGACGCTGCTCGCTTCGTTTCGGCTCTTCGCTCGCAGCGAGCCCTTGCACCGACCCGGTTTCCTATACGCGATAGCAAGCGGAGTGGTGATTACGATCGTGGCCATGGTCTTCGGCATCGTTCCCATCGCCTATGCCCAGTGGAGCCTCTCGCCCGCCACGGCGGCTCTGTCCAGGAGCGATGCCATGGTGAGTCCTTCCGGCGATTCCATCGTCATCGCGGCGCGCACCGGCTATGGAAACGGCGGGCAGATCTGGCGACTGAACCCAACCGGTGGCCGGGTAACCCGCCTTTCCGGCCGCGCCTCCCCGGCCTTCAATCCGGTCTTCTCGCCGGATGGAGAGTGGGTGGCCTACTTTTCGACGGTGGCGAACCTGGGCCTCGGCCTGCTTTCCGAGTTAGCCGACTTGCGGATGGCGCGCCTCGACGGCAACGAGGATCGGCTTATCGCCGAGGATCTGCCGATTGGCCACTGGGACCGCATCTCCGGTCGCTACTACTTCTCGCTCCCGGCTACGCCCGCCTTCTCACCAGACGGTAGGAAGGTGGCCCTGTTGAGCGGCACCTCCGTTTTGGTTGCCTCGACGGAGGGCAAGCTGCTGCGGGTTGCCGATCTTTCCGCCCAGCTGCGCGTCCGCTTCAACCTCGTCGGGTGGACGGAGGATGGCTCCGAGGTGTTGCTCTTCGATTCTCGTCAGATCCAGCGGCGACCACCCACAACCAAGAACACCCTGATCGCCTACGATCCCGAGTCGGGGCAAGTGCGTACGGTGTACAGCTCGGAGGGGATGTTGACGACTGCTGACGGCTATCTGGGATGGCAGTCGCAAGGCAAGCCCGTGCGGCGATTGCCCCTGTACGTCCGCACGCCGAAGTGGTGGGAGCAGGTAGTTCGGTTCGACCTGCTGGATATCGCTACCGGCAACGTCGAGACGATCGCCGAGCAGGCCTGCCGTGTAAGAGCCGTGCTCTCGGGAGACGGCCGATTTCTGGTCTATGCGACATGCCTGGGGGACCGGCGGCTGGGCTATCGATCGGAGCTGCATCTACGAGACCTGGTCAGCGGTGAGGATCGAATCGTGGCCACACTGGAGGGCCGGGCATGGCGCTTGGAGATGGCGCCGGCAGCGGATCGATGGGCGATCCTGCTCTCAGAAAGAGGCGTTCCTTACTGGACAACTCTCGTGGTGGATGCCGACGGCACCGTCCGCGAGCCGGAGCGCGACGGCGGCAGCTGGCTCCCGCTGGGCTGGTGGGGAAACGATCGCGTCTTGCTTTCGAGAGGAATGTCGTGGGGCTCTGCATACCTGGGCGAGCGGTGGGCTGGCAGCGGGCAGCTGGCTCTCGCCGATGTGGAGAGTGGCAGCGTGCACGTCATCTATCCGACCACAACGGAAGGCCGGTGAGATATCTAAGTAGGTAAGGCGCCGAGACCGGCGCTGTAGCTCATTTGTTATCCAGCTACGCCGTCATCGCCGTGGAGCACGGCTGCCAGCAGGGCGGTGGCGAGGGCAGCCAGGGCGGCGCCCAGGGTGAAGGCGGTGGCGGCTCCCCAGTGCTGCCAGACGAAGCCGAAGCCGAGGCTCGCCGGCAGCGCCCCGATACCGATGGCCAGATGATAGGCGCCCAGTGCCCGCCCCCTGGCATCAGCCGGAGCCAGTGAGGTGATCAGCGAGCGCTCGGGACCCTCGGTGAGGCCGAAGTAGAGGCCATAAAAAAGGAACAGCAGCACCACCTGCCAGGGGGTCGTCACCACCGCGAAGCCGAGATAGGTGGCGGCGTAGACAAGCCAGCCGGTGAAGATGGTTCGCTTCGGCCCTGCACGGTCGGCCCACATCCCACCGGGTATCGCCCACACTGCCTTGCTGACGTGGAAGGCCGCCCACAGCAGCGGCAGCGCCGCCACGGAGATGCCGAGCTGGCCGGCCCGCAGCAGCAGGAAGGCGTCGGTGGAGTTACCGAGGGTGAACAGGAACATCGCCACCAGCACGCCGCGCAGGCGCGGGTCGGCTTCGAGGGGCGCCGAGGAGAGGGTGGGGGCCGAGGAGCGCGCCGCCGGCGCCCTTCCCGCAGCCCTCGCTGGCTCCTTCACGCCCCACCAAAGAAGCAGCACGGTGGCGGCGGCAGGAATGGCCGACAGCGCGAAGATCACCCGTAGGTCCTTGGTCGCCGCGGCCAGCAGGGCAGCTGCCACCAGGGGCCCGAGCACGGCGCCGACATGGTCCATACTGCGCTGTACGGAGAAGCCGAGGGCGAGGCGGTCGGCCGGCGAGGCATCGGCGATCAGGGCGTCGCGGGGAGCGGTGCGCACCCCTTTTCCGGTGCGGTCGAGTCCGCGTAGCAGCAGCACCTGCCAGGCGGTTGCCGTGGCTGCGATCAGCGGTCGCGCCAGCGACGAAAGCAGATAGCCGGCGAGCACCAGTCGCTTGCGCCGTCGCAAGCGATCGGAGAGCCGGCCGCTGGCCAGCTTGAGCAGGCTGTTGACCGACTCCGCTGCGCCCTCGATGGCACCGAGCATGGTGGTGCTGGCGCCGAGGACCCCGGCGATGAAGACCGGCAGCAGCGGGTAGATCATCTCGCTGGCCAGATCGTTGAGCAGCGAGACCCCGCCCAGGCCCAGCACGGTTGTCGGCAGGTTGGCGAGCCGGCCGAGCGTCCGGTCCTGCTTGATGGAACGATCCGCAACACCGGGCGAGTCTTCTGGCATGGCAGGTTACGCGGTAGGGCCTCTCGTCCCGGGGGTCCAGGAATCGCTGTAATCCAGCATTTCTCATCGGGCAACGTGGCAGCAGGAGAGCGATGAGAAATGCGGCCAGGATCTAGGGTACCGCGCACCTATCCGCGCCTGCAGCAGGAGAGCGATGAGAAATGCGGGCTAACCCGCAGCAGCGCGATGTAGGGTGCAGCGCTCCTCTCCTATTCTCACGAGTCAGGAGCGGAGAGAGAGGAACGATTGCTCCCGGCGCCCGGCGGTGGCGTACTACGCCGGGGAGGGGCTGCAAGGCGAGCGAGGGGCGGCTTGGTGTGGGAAAGAAGTGCCGTCAGGCGGCGTCAAAGAGGCTCGAGACGCCGTTCGAGATTCGTTGCAGCAGCGCATCGGCCAAGCCGGTGTGCTGGTGCTGCATCTGAGAGCTGACGGCGTGAATCCAGGCGCTGTTGATGTCGGGATGGGTCGACAAGGCCGCCTTGAGCTGGGCCAAAGGCATCCTCAACAAAACCGTTTCTGAACGGGTAATCGCAGTGTAGTAGCGCATAGGTTCGACGACGAGCACGACATCACCGAAGGAGGCATAGGGGCCGACGACCTCATGGCTTTCCACTCGGCCGTCCGGTTCTCGATGCTCCAGCTTGACGGCGCCGTCGAGAATGAAATAGACGGCGTCGGCACAATCACCCTGCTGAAAGAGGGTGCTGCCGTTGGCAACGAGCTGACACTCGGTGGCCCCTGCAAGTCGAGTCAGGTCTTCGCTGTCCATCTCCGAGAGACGGCTGGCACTGGCCAGCAGCAGCGGGTTGACGCCGCTGAACCTGGCCGGTGGAGGCGCAGTTCTCGGTGGATGTGTGGTGATCTCTGTGGCGTTCATGGTGACCTCCCTGGGGATGCTTCTTGCCCGTAACTTTGCCGCTTGGGAGGATTCAGTTTCAGTGGGGGAGGGGGGATGTGCTCGGGGCCACAGTTGGTAAGGTCTATTGCTAGGCGGCCGAATCGCCTTCACGCCTCTTTCCCGCACGCCGAACGAGGAAGTGGGCCAACCAGAGAATGCAGCCGATGAGTGCAATGGCGGCAAAGACCCAGGCCTCGTAGAACTTGAGGTCACCGATGAAGAGCTCGAGGGCGTCGCCTACAAGATAGCCGCCGATGCCAAAGACCGCCGTCCACAGCAAAGCACTGGCGATGTTGAGGCTGATGAACCGCAGGTTCGAGACCTCGCTCATGCCGATGACATAAGGGATCACCATGCGTAATCCGTACATGAACCGGAAGGTCAAAATGAGATGGTTCTGGTAGCGGTCGAGCAGGCTCTTGGCGCCGTCTACAGATGCTCTCCAGGCGGGGCTGGGCGAGTGGAAGAAATCGCTGTGTCGGCGACCCAGCGAAAAGAAGGTCAGGTCGCCGCCGAGGGATCCCACGAGAGCGGCTAGGATCACCCAGGGCAGAGAGAGATAGCCCCGGTGTGCAGCTAGGCCGCCGAGGACGAGGATCGTTTCCCCCTCCAAGAAGGTGCCGCCAAGCACGGCCCAATATCCGTAGGCTTGCACTAGTGATTCCAGACTCATCAGGCTCTATGCCTGTGTGGCCTTGCTGCCGCCAAGGCACCCTGGTGATTGGGCAATACTGCCGTGGGCCCATTCGCTGGAAGTCATGGTCTGGAGGCCGAGGGCATGGATCAAATCGCTCATTTCATCAGCCAAGATCTCGTAGACGGCTCGGTGGCGGTCAATCTGCGATCGACCTTCGAACCAATCGGAAACGATGAGTAACCTGAAATGCGACTCGGAACCCTGCGGCACGGAATGCATGGAACTCTCGTCGATCACCTCGAGGTGAGTGGGTGCAAAGGCCCCACGAATCTTCGCCTCAATCGCTGCTCGCTGGCTCAATTCTTGTCCTCTGATGCAGCCTTCGTGCTATGAGGGGTGATGATCTCGATGTTGCCAGGACCGCTGCTTTTTGCCTTCGAGAGAGCTTCGTCGGCCGCCCGGATGATCTCCTCGATGTTGCTGTCCGCGGTGGGAGGACGGATGGCCACGCCAATGCTGATTGTAGCGGAAATATCGTCCGCACACGTTTCTATCGGCACCAAGCCGACGAGCGCGCTGATTCTTTCCGCGGCCTTTGTCGCACCCCGATCGTCACAGGAGTAGAGCGATATCAAGAAGGTCGCGTCGCCATAGCGGCCGACCGCCTCGTAAGACCTCAGCGATCCTGCCACGCGATCCGCCACAGTCCGCAAGACCTCATCGCCAGCTTCTTGGCTGTAGGTGTCGTTGATCTTCTTGAGAGAGTCGATGTCCACCATCATCACTGCGAGGGATTCTTGCTCCCGCCGTGAGCGATCGTGCTCCCTTCGGCCTATGTCCATGATGGCCGCCCGGTTCCACAGTCTTGTCAGGGCATCGTGGCGGGACTGGTACTCGAATGCATCACGCGCCAGGCCGAGCTGCCAGTTCACCTCGACCAATTCCTCGTAGAGCAAGCTTTTCTCAATGAGCGTCGACAATTGCTCGGACACTCGCAAGAAGGCCTGCTGGTGAGCCACCTGGAAGGTATCCGGCTCGGTACTGGAGAAGAAAAGGAAGCCAACCGGCTTGGCCACCGCAATCAGTGGGCAAGTGAGGCTCGATCGCATTCCCTCTTCTATGAGCAGCTTTGTTGATTCGGACTGCGGGTTTTCCTGCAAATGGGCTTCGAGGTCGTTGAGGATGCGGGGCTGGCCGGATTCGATGATCTTTTCGAGGTCGCTGCCGACCATAGGAGATGCGTAACCCGCATTGATCTTGATCGCCGGTGCCGCAGAACGCACCCAGCGTAGACGAGTCATCGTCGCGTCGTCAGTCAACCGGGCAAAGCTGATTCGATTGTACGGGAGTACAGGTCTGAATAACTGATCGATATTTTCCAGCACCTCGTCGAGAATGGTGCTCGCATCTTCATTCTCGGCGACGCTCACTTGCCGCTCGGCGTCCTTGAACTTCACCTCCAGCTGCTGTGCCAGCCCGACCAGCGGCTCGGCGAGCTTCGCCGCACCGTTTTGGTGGCTGGCTGCGGCCGCTTCAGGCTCTCGCCGCTGCCTGGCAGTGGAGGTCGCACGGGGCTTCCGGGTCTTTTTCTTCCTCATCGGTTATGCCCCGGCTTGTCGGGTCTCGATCGGGGTGCTCGTGGTAGGGTAAAGAACCCAACTCCAGTGTACGTTTATCGTACTCGAAATTCGATCTGCAGGTGGAGTGCATACGGCGCGAGGCTTTTGTTGCAGCGGTCGCTCCGAAGATGCTGGCTGGGCCCGACGAGTATCCGCTCCCGAATGGCGATGAGGAACAGCTGTTCGTTACCTTGAAGAACCTGTTCTGGCGCGTGCCCTTTCACCTGGTGCTCCTCGCAGCCCCACGGCCTGCTCGGTGCACTGCGGCGGCCACGGGAAAATCATCTGCAAGGACGTTACCATGGTCGCAGTGGGCGGCTTGGCGAGGGCCGCTAGCCTGCATTTCTCATCGCGCTACGCCGCGGGCCTATCCGCGCCCGCAGCAGGAGGGCGATGAGATATGCGGGCTATAGAGGAGGCGATGATGAGGATTCGTGCCGCCGTACTCGAGGAGTTCGGCCAGCCACTGGTTGTCCAGCCTCTGGATCTGGCGCCACCAAAGGCGGGAGAGGCTCTGGTCAGGCTGAAGGCTTGCGGCATCTGCCATACCGATCTCTACACTGCCAGTGGCGCCGACCCGAGCGGCTACGCACCGACGGTGCTGGGCCACGAGGGGGCAGGGATCGTCGAAGAGGTCGGCGAGGGCGTGACGCTGGTCAAGCCCGGCGACCATGTGGTCACGCTCTTTTCGCCCGAATGCGGCGAGTGCATCCACTGCCGCAGCGGCCGCACCAACGTCTGCCTGGCGATCCGTGATCAACAGGGCAGGGGTTACCTACCGGATGGCACCGCGCGTCTTTCCCGCGACGGCGAGCCTATTCGTCACTTCATGGGCACCAGTACCTTCGCCGAGTATACCGTGATGCCCGAGATCGCCCTGGCGAAGGTGCACAAGGAGGCGTCGCTCGATGTCATTTGCACGCTGGCCTGCGGTGCCTCGACCGGCATTGGCGCCGCCCTCTATAAAGCCCAGGTGGAGGTA
The DNA here is from genome assembly GCA_046757445.1 of Acidobacteriota bacterium. GTDB lineage: Bacteria > Acidobacteriota > UBA890 > UBA890 > UBA890 > JBHHYG01. Next base: position 5,037 of record JBHHYG010000077.1, on the reverse strand, counting down.
GGCTCGACCTGTGCGGTCTTCGGCACTGGTCTCGTCGGCCTCGGTGCCGTCGCCGGCTGCCAGCTCGCCGGCGCCGGCCGCATCATCGCCATCGACCTCTCCAGCGCCCGTCTGCAGATCGCCAGGCGCTACGGCGCCACCGACGTCATCCTGGCGGGCGATGATCCGGTGCGGCAGGTCCTGGAGATGACCGACGGCTTTGGCGCCGACTACACCTTCGAGGCCACCGGCGATGTGTCGGTCATGGCGCAGGCGGTGGAAGCGGCGCGGATGGGCTGGGGAACCTGTACCATCCTGGGAGTAGCCGGCAAAGGTGAAACGCTGTCTATCATTCCACGCCTTCTGATCACCGGCCGCCGGGTCATCGGCGGCAGCTTCGGCGGCACCCGTGGTCGCACCCACGTGCCGCAGCTCGTCGACCTTTACATGGAAGGCAAGTTCGACCTGGAGGGCCTCGTTTCCCACAGGCTAACCCTCGATCAGGTCAATCATGGTTTCGAGCTGTTGGAGGCACAAGACGGCATCCGTTCCATCATCGAGTTCTGACGGTTTGCGAGCAACGAATTCCAGAACGGCAACGGAGCCATTCAGTCCCGGAGTCGGGCTGAGATCTCCGAAACAGAACCTTGGAGTATCGAGATGATCATCGAGAAGACGATGAGCGAGGGCTGGCTTTCGAACACCTACCTGGTAGGCGACAGGCCAGGAGGGCATGCGGTGTTGATCGACACCGGTGGACCCACGGAGCCGATCGTCAAGGCGATCGAGGAGAACCGGCTCACCCTCAGCCACGTGCTGTGCACGCACCATCACATCGATCACGTCGCTCATAACGATCTCTTCAAGGGCCAGTATGGCTGCCCGATCTGCGCCCATCGGGCCGAGTCCGAGCTCTTTCAGGGGTTGGACAGGAAGCTGGAGGACGGCGACGAGATCGTCAGCGGCGATCTTCATATACGCGCCCTTCTTACCCCCGGCCACACGCGAGGAATGCTGGCCTTCCTGGTGAACGAGAAGCGGATCTTCACCGGTGACACCTTGTTCCGGCGCACCATCGGCGGCACCCTGGCCCCCGGTCACGCCTCCTACGAGGAGCTCAAGCACTCGATCATGGATGTACTCATGGGATTGCCCAAAGACACCCTCGTTCATCCTGGGCACACCGATCCCACCACCATCAGCCAGGAATGGGAGGAGAATCCGTTCATTCGACTTTGGCGGGGACTCGAGGCGCCGTCGGTGACTCGCTGTGTGGCCATGGGAAGGCCGGGCCAGCTGATTCTACGGGCTGAGGATTACGACGGCGGCACCAAGTGCTGGGTTCGCTTCGACGATGGCAACGAAGACGAGATCGTGCCTGGCAGCCAAGTTGCTGAGAAGGACTGAAGGCAAGAGCGCCTTCGGGAAAACTCGTCGGGCACCAGGTACGACCAAGGGGGGAGCGAGATGGGCAACAACGGGAGTCACAAGGATAAGGCGGCAGAAACGCGGGATCGCCCGGCTGCCGAGCCGGCGGAGGTCGACGCTGGCCGCCTGTCGCGACGATCGGTGCTGAAGGGCGCCGCTGCTTTGCTGCCGGCCGGGGCGCTGGCCGGAATCGGTGCCTGCTCGCGGCCGCGGGGCGAGCCGGCGGGCTCCGGGGTTGCCCGCGGCGGCTCACACCACGTGGCGGTGGTGGGTGCCGGTGCCTTCGGCGGCTGGACGGCGCTGCACCTGCTTCGCAAGGGGGCACGGGTGACGCTGATGGATACCTGGGGGCCCGGCAACTCGCGGGCCAGCTCCGGGGGTGAGACCCGCGTCATCCGCCACACCTACGGGCCGGACCGCATCTATGTGGATTGGGTGAACCGGGCCCTGCAGCTCTGGCGCCAGAATGGAGAACGCTGGCATCGCCAGCTCTACCACCAGACGGGTGTGTTGTGGATGGTCCAAGAGTACGAGGATTACGAGCGCTCGGCGTTGCCGAACCTGACCGCCGCCGGGGTCGACTACGAGCAGTTCAGCGCCGACGGCGTGGCCCACCGCTACCCACAGATCAACCCTGAGGGCATTCGCTGGGCTATCTACGAAAAGGATGCCGGCTATCTCTTCGCCCGGAGAGCCTGCGAGGCGGTTCTGGAGGGCTTTCTGGCCGAGGGCGGTGAGTTTCGCAAGGCGCGGGTCGAGCCGGGCGCGTTCCGTGGCGGAGAGCTGGAAGGTATTCGACTCTCCGACGGCGACACGCTCACCGCCGACCGCTACGTCTTCGCCTGTGGTCCCTGGCTCGGAGGCCTGTTTCCCGAGGTTTTGGGCGATTTGATCCTGCCAACCCGCCAGGAGGTCTTCTACTTTGGCACGCGGCCCGGTGACAGCCAGTACGGAGAGGGCGCATTTCCCGTCTGGGCCGACCACGGAGAACGACTCTGGTACGGAATTCCCGGCGCCGAGCGCCGCGGTTTCAAGGTCGCCGACGACTCGCTCGGCGGCGAGATCGATCCGACCACCGCCGAGCGGGAACCCTCCGACGAGGGGCTGCGAAGGGCGCGCAACTACATGGAATTCCGCTTCCCCGGCATGAAGGGAGCCCCGTTGCTCGAGGCCCGCGTCTGCCAGTACGAGAACTCGCCCGACGGCCACTTCATCATCGATCGCCATCCCGAAGCCGAGAATCTCTGGTTGGTGGGCGGTGGCTCGGGGCACGGCTTCAAGCACGGCCCTGCCCTCGGCGAGCATGTCGCCGAGCGGGTGCTGGGAGAGAAGCCGCTCGAACCCTTCTTTGCCCTGGACAGGTTCAGCGCCTGAGGCGTACCCTTTGGGCATGGCCCGGCCAGGGTTCCGGGCTTCGGTGGCGCGGGGTGGCGTCACGCGGTACATGGGTGTGGGGACTGGCTTCGACCATCATGCGGGACCACCTGCGATCAAGAGCCTCGGTGGCGGTGGCCACCATCATCATTGTCCCGGTGCTGGCAATCGCCGTCTCCTGCGGGGGCGACCAGGCACCAGCGGGCCGCCGCAGCGCCAGCTCGGTGCTGCTCCAGCAACTGGGGGATGAGCTCTGGCAGCACCAGGTCGCCGAGAGTCCCCTGCTGCGGCTGCGGGAGGGCCTCGAGGTCACGAGCCTCCCCGATATTTCCTACCAAAGCGCCGAACAGGATGCCGAGTTCGATCGCTCGATCCTGAGGCGCCTCGAGGAGGTCGATGCCGCGGAGCTGTCGCATGAGGAGATGCTCACCTCCGAGGTGATGAGATGGGAACTACAGAACCAGATCGACGGGCTGCGCTTCTTCTGGCTGTCCAGCGTTCTGACCCCCTACTCCTCGCCGCTGCCCGACCTCAAGAGCATCTACACCAGCTATGCCTTCGCCGCCGCTGACGACCTGGCGAGGTACCTCGACCTCATGCACCAGTACGCCGGCCTTGTCGACGCTCTCCTGGCCCACGCCAAGGATCAGCTCGAGCACGGCATCGTCACCCCCAAGGCCAACATGAATGCCGTGGTGGGGCTGGTTCGCTCGGGCATGCAGGCTCCCGATGAGAGCTTCTTCCAGGTTGGTGACGAGCGGCTGGCCTCACTGGCGTTGCCGACCTCGACGTCAGCGTCCTCCTCGGATGGCGGCCTCATCGAGGAGTTTCACCAGCAGGTGGCCGCGATCATCGAGTCGGAGATCAACCCGGCGCTGCAGCGGCTGGCCGAGTATCTCGACGGACCCTACCGGAGGCAAGCTTCCGATCGCGTCGGCACCTGGCAGTATCCCGAGGGCAAGGAGTTTTACAGGTATCTCACCAGGCTTCATACCACCATGGAAGTGACTCCCGAGGAGGTTCACCAGGTCGGCCTGGAGATGGTCGGAAGCCTGCAGGAGAAAATGGCCGAGATCCGCGCCTCCGTCAACTTCGAGGGTAGCGCCGAGGAGTTCCACGAGTTCCTCAGAACCGACAAGAAGTTCTTTCCCGCCACCGCCGATGAGGTAGGCGAGCGCTTGAAAGCGGCGGCCGACGCCATGTTCGCGCGCATCGACTCCCTTTTCCTGAAAAGGCCTCAGGCTCCCTACGCCGTGCGTCGCCTCGATCCGGCTCTCGAGGCCTCCATGACCTATGGCTACTACGACGTACCAACCGCCGCCGATCCTGCTGGCTATTACAACTACAACGGCTCTCACCTCGACCAGAGAAGCTGGATCAACCTCGAGTCCGTCGCCTTTCATGAGCTGGTCCCGGGCCACCACTTTCAACTCGCCCTGCAGTTCGAGAACAAGGCACTCCCCGAGTTCCGGCGCAACGCCAGGCAGAATGCCTTCACCGAAGGATGGGCCGTCTATGCCTCCAACCTGGGCCTCGAGGCGGGGTTGTTCGAGGACCCGTACAGCCGCTACGGCCACTATGGCCTCGATATCTTCCTGACCACACGGTTGGTGGTGGACACCGGCATGAACTACTTCGAGTGGCCGCTAGAGAGGGGGCGGCAGTTCATGCGCGACTACACCCTCGAGTCCCCCACGCAGATCGACAGCGAGAGCTTGCGCTATTCCACCGACATGCCCGGCCAGGCGCTCGCCTATCAGATGGGCCGGCGCAAGATACAGCAGCTACGGGAGAAGGCGGCGGCCGCCCTCGGTGACAAGTTCGACCTCCGCCGCTTCCACGACGCCGTCATCGGCAGCGGCTCGCTGCCCATGTCGGTGCTGGCAAAGCATATCGACTGGTTCATCGAGCAGGAGCTGCAAGAGTAGCCGCGAGCCGTTGAGAGATGCGGGCTAAGTAGATGTTTCCAAGTTGAGCAGGTCGGCGGCGTTGCCGCCCAGGATCTTGGCCCTCTCCGCTTCGGTCAGATCGAGCGCGCCGATGCTCTCGAGCATTCTCTCCAGGCTGCCGATTTTATGAGGATAGTCGCTGCCAGCCAGCAGCTGATCGACGCCGGCGAAGTCGATAGCCAGCTGCAGGGCCTTGGGGTCGAAGTTTACCGTATCGTAGTAGAAGCTCTTCAAGTACTCACTCGGTGGGCGGCTGATGTTGGCGCGGCACTCCTCGAAGGCCCGGTAGCCTCGATCGAGCCTTTCC
>JBHHYG010000076.1:0-12131 GCA_046757445.1 Acidobacteriota bacterium | reverse complement strand
CGCGAGGGTGGCCGCACAGTCGGTGCCGGCACCATCAGCGAGATTGTTGCCTGAGCAGGCGAAGAAACCTATGGACCAAAAGATACGGATACGTCTGAAGGCCTACGATCACCGCGTGCTGGACCAGTCGGCGCACGAGATCGTCGAAACCGCTGAGCGCACCGGCGCTCGGGTGGCCGGCCCCATACCTCTGCCCACCGAGCGTAGCATCTATACAGTCTTGCGGTCCCCGCACGTCGACAAGAAGTCGCGGGAGCAATTCGAGCTGCGCACACACAAGCGACTGGTAGATATCCTGGAACCGACACCGCAGACCGTCGATGCATTGATGAAGCTGGATCTACCGGCTGGCGTTGATGTCGAGATCAAGGCTTTTGGCCCGGAGCATTGAGCCTGGATTAGTTAGAGGAACCGGACGCCGTCCCCTGCTACGCAGGACCGAGGCGAGTATTGAGAAATGGTCAAGGGGTTGATTGGACGAAAGCTGGGCATGACGCGCGTCTTTGATGAGACGGGTCGGCATGTGCCTGTGACCGTGCTTCTTGCTGGACCTTGCGTCGTGCTTCAGGTGAAGACTCCGGATCGCGACGGCTATAGCGCCGTGCAACTTGGTTTGATCCAGGGTGTTGACACGAGCAGCAAGATGACGCGGTCCCTGAAGGGCCATCTCGATGCGGCGAAGTCCCCTGCGGTGAGCATCATTCGGGAGTTTGACGTTGATGACAAGGATGAGGTGAACCTTGGTGATCGGGTGACCGTCGAGCAATTCTCCGAGGTTGCTAAGGTTGATGTAACGGGGACCACGAAGGGCAAGGGTTTCCAAGGGGTCGTGCGACGCTATGGCTTTGGCGGGGGCAAGGCAACTCATGGCTCGATGTTTCATCGCGCCCCGGGCTCTGTCGGCGCAGCGGCATATCCGTCACGCGTCGTCAAGGGTCAGCGCATGCCCGGGCAGATGGGAGCTCGGCGAGTCACTCAGATCGGCTTGCGGGTAGTGGCGGTGAAGTCGGAGCAGAACCTCCTGTTGGTAGCTGGGGCGGTACCGGGACCCCCTAAGGGTTATGTGTTCATCCGCCCGACGATCCGAGGTTGATCAGATGCCCACAATGGTGGTGCGCGATCGCAGCAATAAGCCGGTGGGTGAAGTCGAGGTGGCAGGTACGGTCTTCGAACGACCTGTCAAGCGCAGCTTGCTTCACGAAGCCGTTCTGTATCGTCAGGCAGACCAGCGGCAGGGAACGCACAAGACCAAGGGAAAGGGAGAGGTATCTGGCGGCGGCCGCAAGCCGTGGCGGCAAAAGGGAACGGGTAGGGCACGGCATGGATCGAACCGCAGCCCGATCTGGCGCAAAGGTGGGACGATCTTCGGGCCACAGCCTCGTGACTACAGCTATGCTTTCGGTCGAAAGAAACATCGCCATGCCCTGCAGATGGCGCTTTCGGCAAAGCGTCGGGATGATCAGATCATCATCGTGGATAGCCTTGCCGTCGAAACCGCAAAAACCCAGAAGGTCGCTTCTCTCCTGTCAACGCTCGAGCTTGACGGCCGCGTGCTGATCTACAGTGCAGAGGATGACGAACTGTTGGCACGGGCGGCACGGAACCTGCCTGGGGTCAAGGTAGTTCACGGCTACGGCCTCAGCGTTCGTGACCTGCTGTTGTACGATTGGCTGCTCACTAGTAAAGCAGGGATCGAGCGAATCGACGAGGCCTTGCGATGAATCCTTATGATGTCATCCGCTGCCCGGTGATCACTGAGAAGGCGACGTTGTTGAAGGAAAAGGAACAGACGCTTTGCTTTGAGGTCGACAGTAGGGCGACAGCCTTGGATGTTCGCAGAGCGGTCGAGACCGTATTCAAGGCAAAGGTAGCCGCCGTTCGTGTCATCAACGTCCGAGGTAAGCGCAAGCGGCTTGGAGGATTCGAGGGCTTTGCACCGAATTGGAAAAAAGCGTACGTCAGGCTCGCCCCCGAGCAACAGATGATCGAGTATTTCGAGGGAGTTTAGAGAATGTCTCTCAAGCAACTAAAGCCGACATCTCCCGGTACGCGCTTTCGGAAGGCGCCTGATTTCTCAGAGATCACAGCTCGAAAGCCACACCGTCCCTTGACCTCAGGAAAGCGGCGAGTCTCGGGCCGCAATCACAAAGGTGAGATCACTATCTGGCATCGTGGTGGAGGGCATAAGCGGCGCTACCGGACTGTAGATTACCGTCGCGACAAAGATGGCATTGCTGCCAAGGTGGCGACTATCGAATACGACCCAAACCGTACAGCGAACATCGCCCTACTGCATTATCTCGACGGCGAGAAGCGTTACATCCTTGCGCCTCGGGGCCTGCGTCTGGGCGACACCTTGATGTCGGGTCCTAGCGCCGAAGCGCGGTTGGGCAACGCTTTGCCGCTGCGGTCGATTCCCTTAGGCACACCGATTTGTTGCATCGAAATGAAGCCCGGTAAGGGCGCTCAGATTGCCCGTAGTGCCGGGGCCGAGGCGACCTTGATGGCAAAAGAGGGCAAGTATGCACACGTCCGCCTTCCCTCGGGAGAAGTCCGATTGATTCACATGGACTGCAAGGCGATGGTCGGCCAGGTGGGCAACGTCGATCACATGAACCTTTCCTACGGAAAGGCGGGTCGCAAGCGTTGGCTCGGCCGTCGGCCGACTACACGCGGGGTGGCGATGAATCCCGTCGATCACCCACTGGGCGGGGGAGAAGGTAAGGCGGCAGGTGGGCGTCATCCCTCGACCCCCTGGGGGAAACCGACCAAGGGGGCAAGGACGAGACACAACAAGCGGACAGATAAGTACATCATTAGGGGACGCAAGCAGGGTCGGCGGCGGTGAAGACCTGTAGTGGTTTCTGATTGCCGTCCGGGAGATGAAAAGGAAAGAAAGGGAAGATGGCTAGGTCGCTGAAAAAGGGCCCTTATGTGCAGCCCTCACTGGCTCAGAAGATCGACCAAATGAACCGCGGCGGCGAGCGTCAGGTGATTAAGACATGGTCACGTCGCTCGACGATTGTGCCCGAGATGGTCGGGCATACGCTAGCTGTTCACAACGGCAAGAGGTTCATCCCCGTCTACATCACCGAGAATATGGTAGGGCACAAGCTCGGGGAGTTCGCTCCCACTCGTACATTCCGCAGCCACGCCGGCTCGAGAAAGTCGGAACGCACGACAGGGTTCAGATAGAGCATCCGACTACGATGGAGATCATGGCACAGGCAACGGGGCGATATATTAGAGGCGGTCCCACCAAAGTTCGCCTTGTCGCTGATAGCATTCGCGGCAGGGGCGTCCCGGAAGCGCTTGGAACATTGCAGCTGTCGAAGCGCAGGGCCGCCCGGCAACTCGAGAAGGTTGTCCGTTCTGCCATCGCCAACGCCGAGAATCTCAGTCCAGGTGTGGATGTCGACCGACTCTATGTTGCCGAGGTTTTCGTGAATCAAGGGCCGTCGTTGCCTATGCGCATACGTCCACAGCCTATGGGCCGCGCTTATCCGATCATCAAACGCACCAGTCACATCACCGTCAGGTTGTCAGAGCGAGAGGGTTGAAGTGGGACAAAAGGTTCATCCTGTGGGCTTTCGGCTCGGTTATACGGAGGAATGGCGCTCCCGCTGGTTCGCTAAACGGGACTACGCCGAGCTCTTGCATGAGGACATTGGTCTGCGTGGCCTTATCCGAAAACGGTTCCACCATGCCGGCATCTCTCGGGTGGAGATTGAGCGTGCAGCCAACAAGCTGAAGATCGACATTCATACTTCGCGCCCTGGTATCGTCATCGGCCGAAATGGGTCCGAAGTAGAGCGCCTGAAAAAGGACATCGAGGGCCGAACCCGCCGAGAGGTTTATGTAAATATCCAAGAGGTACATCGGCCCGAGCTGAACGCGCAGTTGGTCGCCGAGAACATTGCCTTGCAGTTGCAGCGACGCGTCGCTTTCCGTCGTGCCATGAGGAGGGCGGTCGAGACGGCTATGCGCTTTGGTGCCGAGGGGATCAAGGTTCGTTGCTCGGGGCGACTTGGTGGCCTCGAGATCTCGCGGTCGGAGTGGTACTTGCAGGGCAAGTTGCCTCTTCACACGTTGCGAGCCGACATCGATTACGGCTTTTCCGAGAGTCGCACCACGTACGGGCAAATCGGCGTGAAGGTGTGGGTCTACAGGGGAGAGATTCTCGATGTCGAAAAGGACCGGAGGACAACGTTTTGACCAACGCCTGTCTCCTCAATGGTTCGAGTCAAGACAGGTAAGAAAAAGGCTTCTGAAAGATGTTGATGCCGAAGAAGGTCAAGTTCCGGAAAATGCATCGCGGCCGACGGCGAGGCAAGGCTATGAAAGGCAGCACCGTGGCGTTCGGCGAATTCGGGCTTCAGGCTCTTGAGCCGGGCTGGCTGACCAACCGGCAGATCGAGGCGGCCCGCATCGCCATGACACGGCATGCCAAGCGGGGAGGCAAGGTGTGGATCCGCATATTCCCTGACAAGCCGGTCACCAAGAAGCCGGCAGAGACCCGTATGGGGAAAGGCAAAGGCGCACCGGAGGAGTGGGTGGCTGTGATCCGGCCTGGCCGGATTCTCTATGAGATGGAAGGTGTCAGTGAGTCACTGGCGCGGAAAGCCATGCAACTTGCGGCCGCGAAGCTGCCGATCCGCACCAAGTTTACCCATCGGCTCGAGGAGGAGCTCGCATGAAGGTTGAGGTCTTCCGTGACCTGTCCCTCGATGAGCTCGGTACTCGAGTACAGGAGTTGCGTGAGCAGATGTTGAAGCTTCGCTTTCAAAACTCGACTGGGCAGATCGAAAACCCTCAAATGCTCAGTAGTTTGCGGCGGGATATTGCTCGAGCGCTCACCGTTTTGCGTGAGCGCCATGTTGCCGAGGTCGATGGCCCCGGCGTAGGTGAGGTTGAAGCGGCTGATTAAGGAACTCGTAACATGAGCAGGGAGCTCGAGCATGTCGACTGACCGAGCCGCGACCGCCACCCGCGGTCGTCTTCGTGAAGCAATAGGTGTGGTGATCAGTGATCGGATGGAGAAGACCATTGTCGTGTCCGTGGAGAGGGCGACGGCACATCCGCTTTACGAGAAGGTCGTTCGTGAGCGGCGGAAGTTCTTGGTTCATGACGAGGGCAACACATGTCACAGCGGTGACCGCGTGAGAATTGCAGAATGCCGGCCTCTCTCGAAGCGCAAGCGCTGGCGAGTTGTAGAGGTTCTCGAGCGCGCGCCGGCGGCATAGAGAAATGTCCGTGTGCACACGGGGCAGGTCTCATTGATGGGGAAATCGCATGATCCGCATGCAAACGATTCTTGAGGTGGCCGATAATTCCGGCGCCAGGAAGATTGCCTGCATCCAGTTGCTGGGCGGCTCGAGTGCGGGCTCCAGTGCTGGGCTGGGTGACGTGATCTCTGCTTCGGTGAAGGAGGCGGTCCCTCAGGGAACCGTCAAGAAGGGCGAAGTTGTGCGCGCCGTAATCGTTCGGACTGCGAAGGAAACTGCTCGCAAGGACGGTTCCTACATTCGCTTCGACAACAACGCCGCCGTGCTGATCAGCAAGACCGGCGAGCCCGTTGGCACGCGCGTCTTCGGTCCTGTGGCGCGTGAGCTGCGCGAGAGGCGTTTCATGAAGATCGTCTCTCTGGCACCGGAGGTACTGTAATCATGGGCGTGGGTATTCATGTTCGTCGCAACGATCAGGTTTACGTTGTCGCTGGCAAGGACCGAGGCAAGAGCGGCAGGGTGATGCGCGTGTACCACGGGAAGCGGCGAGTATTGGTCGAGGGTGTTAATAACGTTCGTAAAGCCATTCGCGCCAATCCAGGCAAGAATATCAAAGGCGGCATCGTTGAACGTGAAGCGGCGCTCGACGCCACCAATGTAGCCGTGGTGTGCCCCGAGTGCAATTCGCCTGCGCGTATCGGCTACAAGAAGCTCGAAGATGGTAGCAAGGTCCGCATCTGCCGGAAGTGCGGTGGTGTGATCGACAAGACATAGCCATGGCGCCGAGATTGAAACAGTTTTATGTAGAAAAGCTCCGGTCCGATTTGATGGGGGAGCTGGGCTGTGAGAACTGGATGGCCGTGCCCCGCCTCGTCAAGATCGTCCTGAACATGGGGGTCGGCAATGCCACCCAAGATATTAAGGAGCTCGACAAGGCTGTGGATGAGCTAGCAGCGATCACCGGCCAGCGGCCGACGATCCGACGCGCTCGTAAATCAGTGGCGGCCTTTCGTCTACGAGCGGGCATGCCGATAGGTGCCAAGGTCACGCTGCGCGGTGACAGGATGTATGAGTTCCTCGATCGTCTGATCGCGGTAGCGTTGCCGCGAGTTCGAGACTTTCGTGGTGTGCCTCTCGACTCCTTCGATGGGCGGGGGAACTATACGCTTGGGCTGATAGATCAATTGATATTCCCCGAGGTCGATTACACGAGAGTCGACCGGGTACGTGGCATGAACGTGACTATTTGCACGACGGCAGAAAATGATGACCAGGCCCGGGCGCTGCTCAAGGGCATGGGGATTCCTTTCCGCCGGCAGCAACAAGGGAGCTAGCGTGGCAACCACTGCTTGGATCGCGAAGGCACGCCGCGGACCGAAGTTCAAGGTCCGTGGCGTTAACCGTTGCAGGATTTGTGGGCGGGTACGAGGCTATTTGCGCCGCTTCCAGATGTGTCGAATTTGTTTTCGGGAGCGTGCACTGCGCGGTGAGATTCCTGGCATACGCAAGGCGAGTTGGTAGGGGTAGCAGGGCGATGATGACAGATCCGATTGCCGATTTGCTCACACGTATCCGCAATGGTCTAGCGGCGGGGCATAGCGCTGTGCATGTTCCCTCCTCAGGGATCAAGAAGGAGATCGCTCGCATTCTTGTTGAGGAAGGGTTCGTCAGTGGTGTGAACATCGAAGAAGTGGGGAGCTCACAGCAGATCGAGGTTATCCTCAAGTACGCCGACGACCGCCGTCCGGTCATTGTCGGAATCGAGCGTGTGAGTCGCCCAGGCCGGCGAGTCTACTGTGCTAAGGACAAGGTTCCCGTGGTTCTCAACGGCCTCGGAGTGGCGATCCTTTCGACTTCGAAGGGCGTTCTCACCGATAGGCATTGCCGCGAGGCTGGTCTCGGAGGCGAGGTCATCTGCAAGGTCTGGTAACTATGTCGCGAGTTGGGCTCAAGCCAATCGAAATTCCCGACGGGATTTCCGTTCAAGTGGAGGGGGATCGTCTCAAGATCACCGGCCCCAAAGGAGAACTGTCTACTCCTGTGCCACCCGGAATCCGCTTTGTACACGAGGACGGCATATTGCGTGCTGAACGCGCCAACGATAACAAAGCGACCCGCGCATATCATGGCTTGGCAAGGGCTCTTGCCGCTAATGCAGTACATGGGGTCCATGAAGGCTATTCCATCAACCTGGTCATAGAAGGGATCGGCTACCGGGCCAGGCTTGAAGGCAACGATCTGAGACTACAGGTGGGCTTTTCACATCCGGTGATCTTTCGGACTCCGGATGGCATCAGCATCGAAGTGCAGGATCAAACCAAGATCAGTGTCAGCGGGATCGACAAGCAACAAGTGGGCGAGGTTGCGGCCAGGATCCGCCGCACTCGACCGCCAGATGTCTACAAGGGCAAGGGAATCCGCTACAGCGACGAGGTCGTGCGCAAGAAAGTTGGCAAGGCCGGTGTGAGTGCGTTGCAGGGCTAGAGGTGAGGAAAGGCCATGTTGTTGCAGCGAAGGAAAAAGAAGGAAATACGTAGGGCCAGTGTCCGCCAACGTGTGCGCCGCCGCGTCTGCGGCACGCCGGATCGGCCACGGCTGGCCGTGTTCCGCTCCCATCGACATTTGCATCTGCAAGTTATCGATGACGAATCGGGGCAGACACTCGCGTCGGTGTCCACGCAGGAAACGATGTTCCATGACCTTGGCTTTAGGCACGGTGCGACAGTTCCCGCTGCAGCAGCGGCAGGAAAGCTGTTGGCCGAGCGTGCTCGGGCTAAGGGTGTATCACGGGTGGTGTTCGACCGCGGAGGCTACCATTACCATGGCCGTGTACGCGCTGTAGCCGAGGCCGCACGAAAGGTCGGCCTGGAGCTCTAGGTGCCGACAGAGGAAGGAACTACGGATGGACCGCAGTGAACATATTGATCCTGACAGTCTCGAGCATGAAGTCCAGGACACCGTGGTTTCCATCAATCGGGTTACCAAGGTGGTCAAAGGTGGAAAGAACCTCGGGTTCAATGCGTTGGTTGTGGTGGGTGATCACCATGGGCACGTGGGCTATGGATTGGGCAAAGCGAAGGAGGTGCAGCTCGCCATTCGCAAGGGAGTCCAGATAGCGCGAAAGAGCATGCGACGAGTCCCTCTGATGGGTACGACGATCCCCTATGAGGTTACGGGTCGCTACGGAGCGGGCCGAGTGCTGTTGAAGCCGGCCGCGCCGGGCACCGGAGTTATCGCAGGTGCCGCTATCCGTGCGGTGGTCGAGCTCGTCGGTATCCACGATATCCTGAGCAAGTGCCTCGGTTCGCACAACCCACATAATATGCTCAAAGCCACCTTCGAAGCCCTTGCGCAACTCCGAGACCCGGCCGTGGTCGCGCGCGCTCGTGGCCTCGCACCGGAAAACCTTCAGCCATTGCAGACTTACACTGATGAGGATAAGCCTTGACGCCATCAAAGGGCTCATCGTTGGTGATCGAACAAGTCCGTAGCGTCATCGGCCACCCAAAGCGACAGCGGGAGACTCTGCGCAGCTTGGGTCTTCGCCGGATCGGCCAACGTGTTCAGCGGCCGGACAATCCCGCTGTGCGAGGTGCGCTCAAGGTAGTGGGTCATTTGGTGACCGTCGGCCAAGAAGTTCTGGGAGAGGCGAGCAAAGCAACGCCGGAGGCGAACGCGGCGTTGGCCGTACGGGCGGCAAAGAAGAAAACCAGCAAGGCGACTCTGTCGAGAGCGGTGAAGAAAGCCAAGAAGACAAGCAAGAAAACCGTCGCCAAGAAGACAAGCAAGAAGACCGTCAAGAAAGCGGCCAAGAAGGCAGCCAAGAAAGCGGCCAAGAAGACCGGAAGAAAGACGAGCAAGAAGGCGCGCGGATAGCGACAATGAAACTCCATGATTTACGGCTGAGGTCGGGTGTCAGGCGGAGGCGGAAGCGTGTCGGTCGCGGCAGGGCTTCGGGCCACGGCAAGACTAGCGGCCGCGGCCATAAGGGTGCCAAGTCGCGATCGGGATTTCGTCGCAAGCCGGGCTTCGAGGGAGGCCAGATGCCGTTGATTCGCAGCGTTCCCAAGCGTGGCTTCCACAACCGCTTCAAGACCCAGTGGGCCGAGGTCAACCTGGCTCAGCTGTCGCGGTTCAAGCCTGGTGCCACAGTCGATCCGGCTGCGCTCGAGGAAGCCGGGCTGGTATCCGGGTTGTTCGATGGAGTGGTTGTGCTCGGCCGGGGTAACCTCGACGTCGCGTTGACGGTGCGCGCCCACCGCTTTTCTCGTTCTGCTGCTTGCAAGATCCAGGCGGCGGGGGGTGTTGTAGAGGTGATCGGGTGATCGAGACCTTTCGCAATATCTTTGCGATCTCTGAGCTGCGCAATCGCGTGTTGTTCACCTTCGGATTGCTGGGGGTCTTTCGTATTGGTGCCAATATCCCGATTCCCGGGGTCAACTCGAAGGCCGTGCTGGAGTTCTTCCAGCAGTTGCAAGGGAGTTTCTTCGGCCTCGTGGATCTTTTCTCCGGGGGGGCGCTGAGGCAGATGACGGTCTTTGCCCTGGGGATCATGCCCTACATCAGCGCTTCCATTATCTTGCAGCTGTTGACGGTCGTATGGCCGTACTTGGAGAGACTGCAGAAGGAAGGTGAGCTGGGACGCAAGAAGATCACTGCCTACACTCGCTATGGGACGGTTGGACTGTCGCTCATTCAGTCGTTCGGTATCAGCCTGGCTCTTGAAGGAACTACTAGCCCGTCGGGGCAAGCTTTTGTCCCCCAGCCGGGTTGGGGATTCCGCATGATGACCGTGTTGACGCTCACCACAGGCACGGCTTTCCTGATGTGGCTCGGCGAGCAAATTTCCGAGCGCGGAGTCGGCAACGGGATATCGTTGTTGATTTTCGCTGGTATCGCGGTCGGCTTGCCCCGAGCCATGATCAGCACCTACCAGCAGCTGGAAGTGGGAGCGATGAACCTCCTGACCATCATCGTGCTGCTGCTGGTGATGATAGCGGTGACCGGCTTCGTGGTGCTCATGGAGAGCTCGCAGCGCCGCATTCCAGTCCAGTATGCCAAGCGCGTCGTCGGCCGGCGCATGTATGGCGGGCAGAGCACGCACTTGCCGATTCGTGTAAACACGGCTGGGGTGATCCCGGTGATCTTTGCCTCCTCGATCATCATGTTTCCGCAAACCATCACTCAGTTCATCGATCACCCCTGGGCGCAAGCCGTTTCATCGGCGCTGAGATGGGGGATGCCTCTCTACAACCTTCTCTATATCACCGGGATCATCTTCTTCTGCTATTTCTATACCGCCATTATCTTCAACCCTGTCGACGTCGCTGACAACATGCGTAAGTATGGTGGCTTCATTCCGGGCATTCGACCCGGCCGCCGCACTGCTGAGTATATCGACGCCATTCTGACACGGCTGACTTTCATCGGGGCTCTCTATCTCGCGGCAGTCTCTGTCCTGCCGCAGTTCCTGATTTCCGGCTTCAAGGTGCTGCCGATTCCGTTCATCGGAACATGGTTAGACAATGCCTTGCCGTTGTGGGTCACCGAGGGTCTGGGAGTACAGTTCTTTTTTGGGGGAACCTCCTTGCTCATCCTTGTCGGCGTGGCCATGGATACGGTCCGTCAGGTCGAGAGCCAGCTGATCATGAGGCACTATGAAGGATTCCTGAAGGGCGGCAAGATCAAGGCTCGCAGGTACATGTGATGATGGTGGTGCTCCTCGGTCCACCTGGCGCGGGCAAGGGTACGCAGGCGGCACGCCTGTCGGCTAAGTATGGCCTGCCCAGAGTGTCCACCGGTGACATGTTGCGCGAGGCAGTGGCGGCGGGAACTGCACTGGGAGAGAAGGTCCAGCCGACCATGGAAGCAGGGGAGCTGGTCTCGGACGAGATCATGGCTGCTGTATTGGAGGAACGCCTGAGGCAGCCCGACTGCTCTGCTGGGATCATCCTCGACGGTTATCCGCGGACTCGAGCGCAAGCGGAGAATCTCGACCGGCTAGCTAATCATCTCGGCCTCGGAGAGGTCGGTTTGGTGTTGATGTTGTCGGTGCCGGAAAAGGAGGTTGTGCGCCGGATCTCGGGGCGGCGACGATGCCCAAGCTGTGGGTCGAACTACCATGTGTCGCTCCAAGCCCCGGAGGTGGAGAATGTTTGTGATCGCTGCGGCGGCGAATTACAGCAGCGTGCGGACGACAGGGAAGACGTCGTACGGGAACGCCTTGCGGTCTATCAGCAGGACACTGCTCCACTGGTAGACTACTATCGACGCCGCGGAGTCCTCTGCGATATCGATGGTGTTGGTAATGTCGATGAGATCTTCTCGCGCATCGATGCTGGCATGGCCTTGACGGTGCAATCATGATCGTATGTAAGTCTTCATCTGAGCTCGAAATCATGTATCGGGCAAACCAGATTGTGGCCCAGGTGTTGAGCGAGTTGGCGCTGCGGATACGATCGGGTGTCAGTACCGGAGAGCTTGACGAGTACGCTGAAGTGCGCGTGCGAGAGTTAGGCGGCGAGCCGGCGTTCAAGGGGTATCGGGGCTTCCCGGCAAGTCTCTGCGTGTCCCTGAACGAGGAGATCGTGCACGGAATTCCCTCGAAGAAACGGCGGCTGGCCCCTGGTGATGTCGTCAGCATGGACTTGGGGGCGAAGCTAGAAGGCTTCTACGGAGATTCCGCCGTCACAGTTCCAGTAGCGCCGGTGGATCCGCAAGTCGAGAGGCTATTGCAGGTAACGGAAGAGTCCCTTCAGCATGCCATTGAACAATGCCAAGTTGGAAAGCGTGTGGGTGATATCTCTTGCGCCGTCCAGAGGCATGTGGAGAGGTCGGGGTTCTCCGTAGTCAGGGATTTCGTCGGCCATGGGATTGGAGCGGCCTTGCATGAGGATTTGCAAGTCC
>JBHHYG010000075.1:0-12186 GCA_046757445.1 Acidobacteriota bacterium | reverse complement strand
GACCAGACCATCCGGTACATGAACAAGGGCCTGACTCCCGATGAGCTGGTCGAGGTCGTCAGCCTGCCGGACCACCTGGCGAATCATCCCTGGCTTGGGGAGTTCTACGGCACTGTGCATCACTCGGTGCGCCAGATCTACGTCGACGGTATCGGCATGGCGCTGACCCTCAGCCGCCAGTCGGTGGCCACGTTTCTCGACTATCACCCGCAGGTGATGCACGACCTACACGAGTCAGCGCCCTTCCTCTACATCATGAGCGGCCACGGCCCCTTCAACCCCTGGCTCGACCCGATCACCACCGAGGAATGGACCGAAATGGCCTGGCTCGAAGTGCGGCAGATGAACGCCTGGAACGTCCCCGGTGTGTGGACCTTCGACTTCTGGGACGGCTGGGCCTCCAACTACATGATCTATGCCGCCCTGGGCCACAACGCCATTGGCCGCTTCTACGAGACCTTCGGCAACAGCACGCCGGATACGCGTGAGCGGGAGGTCGGCAGGCAGTCGAACCGGGCCTGGTTCCGCATGAACCCGCCGATGAAGAAGGTCCTCTGGTCGCTACGCAACAACACCAACTTGATGCAGAGCGCGCTGCTGGTGGGAATGAACAACGTCGCCACGCACAAGGAGCGCTTCCTCGAGAACTTCTACCTGAAGAGCCGGCGGGCGGTGGACAAGGCCCACACTGAGGGACCGGCAGCGTGGCTGATTCCCGCCGACCAGCCACGGCCGATCCTGGCGACGAGGCTGGTCAACCTTCTGCGCCTGCACGGCATCGAGGTGCACGGCACCGATCAATCGTTCACCGCCGAGGCAGAGGCGGGACCGGGCCGGCCGGCGGAGGAGAAAGAGTTCGCCGCCGGCAGCTTCCTGGTGCGCATGGACCAACCGTACGGGCGTCTGGCCGACATGTTGCTCGACTACCAATACTACAATCCCCACGATCCCAGCCCCTACGACGACACCGGCTGGAGCCTCGGGCCGCTGTTCAACGTCGATACCTACCGGGTGGCGGACCTCGCCGCCCTCGACGTCGCCATGGAGAAGCTGGGAGCCGACGTGCGGCCAGCCGGAGGGGTGAGGGGAAACGGCGATGCCGCCTACCTGGTGAACGCCACCGGCGAGCCCGATCTCGCCGTGCTGCGCTATCGCCTCGCGGACGTCCCCGTACGGGCCGCCGAGGAGGCCTTCGAGGAAGGTGACCGTTCCTTTGCCGCCGGGACTTTCATCATTGCGGCCGATAGCGCCGCCGGCCTGCGCTCGCGGCTCGATGCGCTCGGCCGCGAGCTCGGCGTCGAGATCGTCGCCGCCGCCAGCGAGCCCGATGTGGCTTCGCACCAGGTATCGACCCCGCGCATCGCCCTGATGCACAACTGGTCGAGAACCCAGAGCGAGGGCTGGTATCGTTTCGCCCTCGACGATCTCGGTATCCCCTACGACTACATCTCCATCCACGACGTCCGCAACGTCGCCGACCTGCGCTCGCGCTGGGATGTCATTCTCGTGGGACCCGGGATCGGCAACCTCAGCGGCCTTGTCAACGGCTCCGCCGCCCCCGGGCCGATCCCCTACCAGAGCAGCGAACTCACTCCCAACCTCGGCCGCATTGACTCCACCGACGATACCCGTCCGGGCATGGGCTACGAAGGGCTGATGAACCTGCAGCGCTTCGTCGAGCGCGGCGGCCTGCTGGCGACCATGACCACCTCGTCGCGCTTCGCCGTCGACGCCGGCCTGACGCCCTTCGTCGCCGTCGACAACACGCCGTCCGACCTACAGGCTCGCGGAGCAGTCTTCAACGCCAAGGTCACCGATCCCGCCAGCCCCATCGTCTATGGCTACCAGCAGGATCTGGCCGTTTACTTCAGCAACGCGCCGCTGCTGCGCGTCGCCGTCGGTGGCGGCGGTTTCCGCCGCTTCTTCGGCGGTGGCGGCGCTGAGCAAAAGCCCAGCGGCCGCCGTGGGGAAGACCTGGTTCCGGGACGTCCGCCGGCACCGAAAGAGGAAGAGGCGGCCAAGGACCAACCCTGGACCAACGTCGATGATCTTCTGCGCCAGACCGACCCGCGGATCATCGCCAGCCGGCCACCGGCCAGAACCTTCCCGCGCATTATCATGCGCTTCGCCGAGCGCCCTGAGGAGCTGCTGGTGTCCGGGATGATCAACAACGGACGCTCGCTCGCAGCTCGGCCGGCCATCATCGACGCACCGGTGGGCGACGGCCACGTGGTGATGTTCGCCATCAACCCCATCTGGCGCCAGCAAACGCTCGGGCAGTTCGGACTGCTGTTCAATGCCATCCTGCACTTTGACTCCCTCGATATAGGTCGGCAGGACGAGGCGGCGTTGACGGAGGGGACCGATACGGACACCCGGTGAGCAATCTCATCGCGCTAGGTCGCCAGGGGAGCAGGAGGGGGCGAGGAGCAATGCGGGTTAGGGCAAAGCGGAAGCTGAGGCACGGTTTGGCTTGCTCCGTGGTCGGCGCCTTGCTCGCACACGCCCAGGTGCTCGCTGCCGGCGGCGGGCCCGCTGCTGTAAAGCTGCCGGATTGCAGGAATGCTCCTTGCGAGCGGGCCGGCTCGGCGCAGACGAGCAGGGGAACGTCTGACTCGTTGCCCTTGTTGCGCCTCGAAGATGGTCTCCGGGATCTTCCAGCGGGGTGGCAGGTGATTACCTTCCGGAGGCGCAAGCCGACCCAATACGAGGTCGTCAAGGTGGAAGACCGTATCGCCCTGCGCGCACGGGCCAACAACTCCGCTTCCGGCCTGATGCGGCCGGTGCAGTTCGACCCCCTGTCGTTGCCACTTCTTCACTGGATCTGGCGGGCCGAGGCATCGGTGCCGCAAGGCAATCCGACGCGGAAACAAGCGGACGACTACGTGACCCGCTTGTTCGTCATTTTCGGCGACCAGCGGGGCGGGCCCGCCATGATGCCGTCTCTAACGAAACAGCGCACCCTCTGCTACGTCTGGTCGAGCAACAAGCTGCGACCAGAAAGCATGTTCACCAGCCCGTACGTCAAGAACGTCAAGATGCTCGCCATTCGCAGCGGCAACGAGGCCGCGGGTCGATGGGTGGACGAAAGGCGCGACCTGCGAGCCGACTTTCGCAGGGCTTTCGGGGAACAGCCCGGCGATGTTCTCGGCGTCGCCCTGATGACCGACACCGACAACACCAAGGGCGAGGCTACCGCCTACTACCTCAGCATCGAGGCTCTCGCCGTGCCCACGTTGACTCAGCAAGGAGAACGCTGAGAGCATGTGATTCGTGTGACTGTCAGCCTCGAGTCCATGTGGCGCTCGTCGTTCGGGCGTGGAATCTTCAGGGGTGGGGGCAGATGCTCACTACTGAATGCAAACCGAAGCAGGTTCCTGGAAAACCCGTGAGAGAACGCCAATGTCTCGCTTCTCGAGGTTCTTGTCTATGACCACCCTTCTGCTGCTGGCAGTGGTCGCCGCCGGCACGGCAGCATCGCTGCCTGCCCCACGGCCAGCAACCTGGTTAGAGGCCGCCACCGTGGTGCAGGACGGCCATCTCTACGAGCCCTATGCCCGGGTACTCGAGACCTACGTCGATGATGAGGGGTTGGTCGACTACCAAGGTCTCAAGAGCCGTGGTCACGGCGATCTCGAGACGTTCATGAAGGCGATCGCCGAGGTCGACCCGGAGCAGCTCCCCGACGACCCGGCCCGCATCGCTTTCTGGATCAACGCGTATAACGCCACCGTGATGTGGCAGGTCGTCGAGAGCTATCCGATCAAGAGCGTGCGCTCCATCGGCGGCCTCTTCGGCGGTGGGTTCTTCAAGCACAAGTACCGCATCGGCGGAAAGGAGCGCCACCTCGACAATATCGAGCACGACATCCTGCGCAAGCGCTACAAGGATGCCCGCATCCACTTCGCGCTGGTCTGTGGCGCCTTCGGCTGTCCGCGGCTGTTGCAGCGCCCTTATCTAGCCGAGGACCTCGACACGGTCCTTACCGCCCAGACCCACGAGTTTCTCGCCCAGGCGCGTGGCCTGCGCATCAACGAGAGCCGAAACACGCTCTACCTGTCAAAGTATTTCAACTGGTACGGAAAGGACTTCAAGGCCCAGGCGGGGAGCGTCATCGACTACATCCTGCCGTATGCGCCAGCCCTGACGGCCGACTACATCAGAGCCAATCGCAAGTCGCTGCGGCGCAAGTTCATGGACTACGATTGGACGCTCAACGACCAAGCCAATGGCCCGCGCAGCGCCCGGGCACAGTAGTTTCGTCGTCGTAGTTGTAGTAGTGTTCGCGGCCAGAAGCAGGGAAGCGCGCTTCAGCGTCAGGAGGGCGTGTTGTTCCCCATTTCCTTTGTAAGGAGCGCCACATCACTTCGGCTGCCCGAGCTACAAGGCGACCGATTGGTCTGGCAGTCAGGATCTGAGTTCGGTTCTTCACCCTCCCGCCTTTTCAGGGCTAACACTGCAGGTGGCGGCGGAGAGGACCCTCTAACCCGCGAGCTTGAAATCGATGCCTGAACAGCTGCGTCGCTACCTGAGTGCCGTCATCACACTCACCGTGATCCTGGTCTGCTTCGCCCCGACGCCGGCGGTCGCCCAGCAGAGCGAGCCGCGCTACAGCATCGGCGCCCGGTTCGACATCGGAGCCCGAACCATCGGGGGAACGGTTCGCGTCGAGCTCACCAACACTTCAACCGCAGCCATCACCTCGATACCCGTGGTGCTCTACCCCAACTTCTATGCCCACCCCGACAAGAAGCACCTCAACGAGCTGAACTGGCCGTGGGTCTACATCGGATCCTTCAACCCCGGGCGGATGCGGCTGCGGGCGGCGCGCATAGAGGGGCAAGCGGTGGAGCCGCAAACAGACAACACTGTGGGCGTTCCTGCGGACACCCTGGCCCGGCTCTCCCTGCCAAGCGCGTTGCAGCCGGGAGAAAAGATCACGCTGGAGCTGGAGTTCGACGTGCTGGTACCGAAGAAATTCGGCGACTTCGGTTTCTACCGGCAAACGCTGACCGCCAACGGCGGCTGGTATCCTTATGTGTCAGGTCTGCATGCCGACGGCTCCTGGGCCCTGCACGCGCCGCCGCCACGCGCCCGCTTTGACGTCGACCTGGAGCTGACCGAGGCCCGCGACACCTTCCTCAACAACCGTTACTTCCCGCAAACCGATCGACTGAGCGTGCGTGGCGTGCAGGGCCAATTTTTGACCCTGGTGTCGACGCCCCGCTACCACCTCGTCGAGCGACAGGCCAACGGCGGCGTGGTGCGATTCTACGAGTTCAAGCCAGGTCGATATGCCGAGGCGTCGGTGGCGGAGACGCTGCGAGATTTCATCGACCAGGCCGAGGCCGCCGTCGACGTGCGGCCAGCGAGCGGCGAGGCGATCATCGTCGAGACCTATATGCGGCGCAACGTGGCTCGCCCGGGAGAGGGCATCATCCTGCTCTCCGACGAGGGCTTCAAGGCGGTCAAGAACTTCGGCTTTCGTGACCTCAACCGGCTGGCACTGGTGCGCGCCTACGCCTATCAGCGGGTGCGCGATCGAGTCTATGAGAAGGAGGCTCTCGAAGACGTCAACTGGGTTGCAGAGTCGCTCGCCTGGAGCATCACCGAGGGCTACCGGAGAACCGGCTTTCGCGATGTTGCCGACCTGGTAGCGACGGCCAGCCGCTTCGGCATGTTCCGGCCCTTCAACCGCATGGCCATCGCGCCGACGATTCCCTTCACCTCGGCCTACAACCGCAACGTTGCGACCGAGGACCCTTTTCGCGAGAGCCTGTTCTTTTTCAACAACGAGCTGCCGGCCGGCCGCCTCATCTATCTGAAGCTCAAGGACGAGGTCGAGGAGGAAACGGCCGAGCGCATCCTGGGCAACTACCTGGCTGCCGATCGCCCCTTCCGGCAGGTCGCCAGCGAGGTCTCGGGTGAACAGCTCGACTGGTTCTTCGACCAGTGGCTGCAAGCGTTCCCCGACTCCATCCAATACAGGCTGGTGGAGGTAGATCGCAACCAGCCGGCAGGAGGCCGGAACAGGACCACCATCGAGCTCGAGCGGTTGAGCTCGCGGCCCATCATCGAACGGGTACCCATCGCCCTCGACCTGGAAAACGGTGAGCAACAGACGATCTGGTGGGATGGGCGGCAGGATCGCGGCTCGCTGACAGCCGACACCGACCAGCGCGTGAAGCGAGTGGTCATCGATCCCTTCGGGGAGACCTTCGACAACGTCCAGGTGGACAACCGCAGCCCCAAACCGTGGGAGATGATCATCGACCGCGGCGAGGTCTTCGTCAACACCGCCGGCATCGGGGCGGCCTCGCGTTTCCGCTTCCGGCCCAAGGACGACTTCAGCGACGAGGTCTTCGTCCAGCCCTTCTTCAGCCCCGGCCAGGTGGGGATCTCCGGCGGCTACTTTCACAACTTCGGCCGCTCTCGAGACCCCTGGTTCTTCCGCAAGACGCAGCAGATCAACTTCTTGTATGGCTTGTCGAACCTGCGCTCCGGCTTCGCCGACGAGAAGAGCGGCGAGGAAGATGGAGACGGCCAAATCGGTTTCGTGCAGGTGCAGTACAGCTTTGACGACCAGGTCTTCGAGGAGGATCCACAGGCCCGCAAAGGGTTCAAGGTGAACCTGCAGGTGGCGCGGACCGAGCTAGGCGGCGACTTCAACTTCTACAAGACCTGGGCAATAGGATCAGTGGTGCGGTCAATCACCCCCAACCACAAGGTCGCTTTCCAGGCCGTGCTCGGCCATGGTGACGGCTTCAGGTCGCAGGATCGTATTCCCGCGCAGGCGATGTTCGACGCCGTTGCCTTTAATCGAGGCCTCAGCTTCGGCGACGCTATCGGCCGCAACATCGGCAACTTGCGAGGCGAGTGGCGCTTCGACCTGTTCAAGGACATCGACAAGGCCATGCCCTTGATGTGGTTCCGCCGCATACAGGTGAACATCGGCATGGATGCCAGCTGGGTGAGCGACCATTTCGACGAGCTCTTTACCCTCGACGACACCCGCTTGGCGCTGGTCATGGGGATGCGCATGCACTACGACTTCTTCGGCATCCGCCCGAGCGACCTGACCTTCGACTTCGGCCGCGAGGTCGGCCACGGCAACAGGTCGAAGTCCTACATCATCAACCTCGGCATCTTGCAAACATTCTGAAGGCTCTGGATCGCCGGGGTGCATCGGCCCGTGCAGCCACTGGGCCCCCGAGATATGATTGGGGAAAGCCCGGAGAAACTCCTCAGATGAACACGCTCTCGAGAACCGCCGACTCGAGCACCCTGAATTTTTGCCAGGGGATCCAGTACTTCGCCGATCCCTGGCCCGATTTCGAAGCCCATGCACAGGAGGCGGTGATCGGTGAGGGCCGTCAATCCATCGACGCTCCCGCCGATCCCGACGCCGTCTACCAGACCCTGCTGGCCGCCGACGCCCTTCGATACCTGACCCTACAGATCACCGCCTCGAAGGCCTCGGGCCATCCGGGCGGCTTTGCCAGCAGCGCCGACATCTACGCCGCCCTGGTCATGCTCGGATACACCAACATCATCACCGAGGCAGGCCATCACGCCCCCGGTTTCTACAGTGCCTTGTTCCTGGACACCTCTCTCGAGGAGATGGGCATCTACACGGTCGACGAACTGTGTGAGCGCTTCCGCGAGCGCGGCGGTCTGCTCGGGCACCTCTCCGGCGCCATCCCCGGCATTCTGTCGCCGGCCGGCCCGTTGGGCCAGGGCCAGCATTTCGCCATGGGCGGAGCGCTCCTGCATCCGGACATCCTGTTCCCGGTGACCATGGGTGACGGAGGTATCGGCGAGCCCTACGTACTCTCCTCGATGATGCACTTCCATACCTCCTACCCGCGAACCACCAACTTCCTGCCGGTGCTCATTTGGAACGGCTACAGCCAGGAGCACCACGCCATGGTCTCGGGCCTGACGAATGAAGCCATGATCCGGTATTGGAAGGGTCACGGCTTCGAGAAAGTGATCCTGGCCGACGCCAAGGAATGCGACGACCGGGAGCAGGCTGGACCGTTCGTCGACAGCAGCTTGTTTTCCTTCGGGCAGCGCCTGGCCTTCACCAGGCTGGTGCTGGAGAGCGCCGATCGGGCCGCCAAGTCGGCCATGGGCGGCACCCTGACCGCCTTGATCATCAAGCAGCTCAAGGGTAGTGGCGTCCACACCGTGGGCTCGAAGTCCCACAACCTGTATGCCGACGACACCCTCGACAAGGTCCAAATCATCGAGGCTCTGAAGCGCCGTTCCCTCAGCCCTGAAGGCTGGCAGATCGTACGGGAGAACTTCCGGCGCGCCGGTGGCGGCCCCGCTGCCAAGACACTTCAAACGGCGCCCCTGCAGGCGCTAGCGCCGTTGCCCAAGCAGGAGTTTCACATCGGTGAAAAGAAGGTTCCCTCCACCGCCGTGGGTGCCCTGGTGGCGGCCGTGGGCAAAGCCGACCATCACTTCGTGGTCACCAACGCCGACGGCAACGTCGCCTCCGGCGTCGGAAACATCAACGAGGCCCTGAAGATCCGCCACCCCACCGAGGACCCGCTCTACAATCAGGACCCCCGGGGCCAGGTATACGAGCCGGTGAGCGAGGACGCCTGCTCCGGGCTGGCCGCGGGCCTGGCCTTGTTCGGCAGCCGCAGCCTGTGGCTGTCGTACGAGAGCTTCGCCGTCAACGGCCTGCCGATTTGGCAGACCGTCACCCAGGCGATGGCAGAGCTACGCCACCGCACCCCGTCGGCTGTCGCCCTGTTCACCGCCGGCGCCCTCGAGCAGGGCCGCAACGGCTGGACCCATCAGCGCCCGGAGATCGAGAGCTACTTCGCGGCGCTGATGCGCAACGGCAACGTCTATCCGCTGTTTCCCTGCGATGCCAACATGGCCCAGATCGCCTACGAGTGGGCACAGGACACCTTCAACAAGGGCATCGTCATCACCGCCTCCAAGAGCCCCCTGCCCATCCGCACTACCTTCGAGCAGGGGCGTGCAGCCCTCGAGAAGGGCGCCATCATCCTTCACGACCAGGTGGGTGGGGGACGAGGGTCGGTGGTCTTCGCCGTTGTCGGCGACATGGTCCTGTTGCCCGTATTCGAGGCCAAAGACGAGCTCGAGCGGCAGGGCTACAGCGTACGCATCGTCTCGGTGGTCAGCCCGCGACGCCTTTTGCGGCCCAGCGACGTCGCCTGGGACTCGGTTTCCGAGCCCGACGGTAACTTCATGGATGAAGACTCCTTCAACGCCTTCTTCGACGGCGACCTGCTGCTCGGCGTCAGCGGCGGCACCAGCGCCCCGCTCGAGCCGGTGCTGCTGCGAGCCCGGGCACCCAGGCGCGACGTGCTCTGCTGGAAGCGCGGCGAGACCACCGCTTCGGCGGCGGAGATCATGGAGTTCAACGGCCTCACCGCGGAAGCCGTAGTCAGACGCATCAAGAGGCTGTAGTCCGCTAGCCATCCGTTTCACTGCTTCCGATCATCCGAGGAATCACCATGAGGATTGGGTTCATCGGCCTCGGCAACATGGGGATGCCGATGGCCAGGAATCTGCTGGCCAAGGGCTTCGACCTGCACCTGTACAACCGCACGCGCTCGAAGGCGGAGTCGCTGGCAACAGAGGGCGCCATGCTGGCCGCCTCACCGGCAGAGCTCGCCGGCAGGGTCGACATCGTGCTCACCTGTCTCGCAGACATCCCTGCCAGCGAACAGGTTTTCCTGGGCGAGGAGGGAATTTTCAGCGGCGCTCGCCCGGGACAGGTGCTCGCTGATCACAGCACCGTCGATCCCGGCACCTCGCGCAAGCTCTACCAGGTAGCCGAGGGGATGGGCGCCCACTTCCTCGACGCCCCGATCAGTGGTGGATCGGCAGGCGCCGAGGCGGGCTCTTTGACCATCATGGTGGGAGGTGAAGAGGCAGCCTTCCGCGAAGCGTTGCCCGCTTTCGAGGCCATGGGCGAGAGCATCGTGCATATGGGAGGCCCGGGCGCTGGCACGGTCACCAAGCTGGCGAACCAAATTCTCGTGGCTGTACATACGCTGGCCTCCTGCGAGGCGCTCCTGTTGGGCATCGAGTCGGGCGTTGATGCCGAAAAACTGACCGGCGTGCTGATGAGCGCCTGGGGCGCCAGCAAGATGCTCGAGCGTAACGCCAAGCTCATCAGCAAGCGCCAGTTCGGGCCCTCGGCTGTACCCATTCGCAACCTGGCCAAGGATCTCAGTATCATCGTCGAGCTCGGTGAGCGGATGGGACTTGCCCTGCCGGCGACGAAGCAGGCCGACCTGATCCACCGAATGGCGACAGAGCACGGAATGGCCCTGTGCGACTTCGCTGCCATCTACCAGGTACTCGAGCAGAGAACGGCCGGGTAGAAGGCTTTTCCCCCTGCTGATGGGAAGGGAACAGTTTTCGGGATCGCCAAGAACCAGGAGATCCGGCGACCAATATAATGGATCGAAGAAGATATAGATCTACTTGGCACCGCTAACAGGCTATGGAGCAATCCCTCAGGAGTACCGCACAGGGCTCGTACTGAGGAGCGGATAAGGGGCTGTCCTACAACCTGCTGAAGGCAGAGATGCTGTGAAGATCAGGAAATGGTTGTCGGCCCTAGTCGGCATGGGGCTGCTGGTGGGGATCGTTGCGTGGATCGGACCATCGATCCTGGTACGGCAGTTCGCCGCCCTTCGCTGGTCACTGTTGCTGATTTTTGCCCTGGGTTTGGTCAAGCACCTGCTGCGAACCCTGGCGTGGAAACAGGCGCTGAAGGCAGAAGGGGTCGATCTGGGGTACCGGGATCTGTTGCGTGTGCGGGTCGGCTCGCAGGCGCTTGCCTACCTGTCGAGCATGGGGTTGCTGGTCTCCGAACCGCTCAAACCCTGGTTGCTGCGCAAGGCCGTTGCCATCGAGTCGACCATCCCGGCGACGATGGTCGAGGCAGGCGTTTACTGGTTCACGTCGTTGTTCGTCACCACCGTCGGCTTCTTCGTTGCCCTTCACATGATGGCGGATCAGCAAAACACCCTTCTCTTTGCCATCGTTTGGCTGGCCACCTTCTGCGCCGCCTTGCTGCTGCTGTTCATGCGATCGCCGTTGTTGCCGAAGCTGGAGAGGCTGATCAGACGCCGCAGCGCGCCACGACCCCGATGGCTGGCCGCGCTCGGCAAGGCCGGGGAGATGGAGGCTCAGATGCGCTCCTTTCGCCTCCGGCATGTTAGGGTCACGATCATCATCCTGGGCCTCAATATCCTCGTTCAAGTGGCCATGTTCACCGAGGTGTGGGTGACCCTGTCGGCCATCGGCGTCGCCATCGGCGTCTTCCAGATCGCCGCCATCGAGGCCGCCAGCAGGATGGTGAAGATGGTGAGTTTTTACCTGCCCGGACGCCTCGGCGCCGATGAGGCGGGCGCCGCGGGCTCGTTCATGCTGCTGGGCCTGGACCCCGCGGCCGGACTCACCCTGGCTATCGTCAGGCGAGTCCAGGGCCTCTTCTGGGCGGCGTTCGGACTGACCTGGCTGAGCCGTTCCGGTGCTGCACCCAAGCTCAGCCGTTCCGCGGCCAGCGAGGGAGCCCGGCCCGGCAGTGAGGAAGTTCACCCCGCTCCGGCCGACGATGTATCATCCGATGAGAATCCCAGGGAGAAGTACGATGCAGGCGCTTGTCTCGTTACCCAAGATTGACGGCGGAGACGACCCGCGGCACCTCGGCAAGGTGTTCTTTCGCAAGGTCGGAGGAGTGCCGCTGCTGGCCCGCGTCATCGCTACGGCATGGCGGAGCGGAGCGACCTCTGTTCTGCTCCTCCATCCTGCCTCCCTGCCGGAGAGTTGGTTGCGGAGCCGCCTACAGTCTGCTTTTCTGTCCTCCGTCAGGATCCGCACGGTAGCCTTGGAAACGCCTTTCGATGCAGACGACCCGACCCACTGGCAGCGCATCGAGGACCAGCTGGAGGGTACGTTCCTGTGGTTGCCCTACAACTACGTGACGGTGAAGAAGGTACTACGAACCCTGATCACGGCCGGCCAGGGCCACGAAACCGGTGTGCGCTTTCCAGCTGCGACGATGGGCTCCGATGGCGAACCGGCGGATCGCGCCGGTGCAACGGGTGCAGGGAGTCTTCCGGCGCTCATCCACAAGGGGGAGTTGCTGGCCGCGGGAAGCTTACAGGAGGTTCTGCGGACACT
>JBHHYG010000074.1:0-12237 GCA_046757445.1 Acidobacteriota bacterium | reverse complement strand
ATCGTTCCTTGACCTCGCCCACTATAGCCATCTGCAAACGTCACCGTAGTTATGAAACGGGGTACCAAAGATCAAGCAGTTAACGGGTCCAGCAGCAGATACGTTCCATGCTAACGCGCGCCCATAGCTAGATCAAACGCCGCGGGCCCGGGCCAACCGGGCCAGCCGTTGCACGGCGGCAACCGCCTCTGCACCCGAGACGCGCTCCAGCACACCAAAGGAGCCGTCGGCTTTCAGCGGCAAGATCCCGCGGCCGACGACCATCTGAATCTGCTGGTAGAAATAGTGATCGTGAGGTATATCGCGAAGCTCGGGGCGAGGGGCACCTTCGGTCGCTCCGATGATGTCGAGGACACGAAAAATCACTTCGGCAAACATCTGGCGGCTGACCTCCGTCTTCGGATAAAAGGCATGGTTTTGCCATGCCTCCATGATCCCTAAACGAGCGACCTTTCGAATGTAGGGTGCCGCCCAGGAGTCTTCGATATCGGTCATGATAATCCCCTCACGGGGAGCCTCGACGAGCTTGGCCAGACCGGGGATACGAATGGCCAGCAGTGCCGCCAGGTCGCCGCGGTGGATCACCGGCACCTCTTCCAACTGGCGGTACGGCTCGGGTAAAGAGGTTGTCTCGTAGAGTCGCCGGGCTTCAGCTGCCATGTTGCGCACGCGGGGATCGTCGGGGACAAGCTCCTGCAGGCGTTGGAAAATATCGAAGGCGTCTGCGTAGGCGTCGGCACGCTGCAGCGCCAGGCCCAGCGGCTCCAGCACTTGCGGCACGTCCCCCACCCGATCTCGTGCCTGCCGTAATACCCGCACGGCACCAGCCTCGTCGCCACCCTGCTGATACAGGTCGGCGAGCCGCAGATAGGCCCCCAACAACCGGGGTCCCAACCGAATGGCCTCCTGGTAGGCTTCTATGGCCGCCTCCCGACTCCCCGAGGCCTCGACGGTCTCACCGTTGGCCAGCAGTGACTGCGCCTCTTGCAGCTCGAGGATCTCGACTCTCACTGCCGCCGCGGTCATCGCCGCATCGACCTGCAGGGCCCGTCGATACCACTGAACCGCGGCCATGCGCTCACCACTGACCTCCGTCGCCACGCCGGTCCCGTACAGTGCCGGGGCATAGTCGCTCGCCGCTGCCAGCGCATGCTCGAAGGCCTCCTGAGCGGCCGCGATCGACCTTCTGCTCAAAGCCAGGTAGCCCGCGAGGGTGTAGACTGCAGCGCTGCCGGCCTGTTGTTCGCTGAGCTCTGAAAACAGTTGCTGGGCCCGCGGCGCGTCGCCATCCCGGAGCGCTTGCCAAACATCAGCAACTGCCGTCGGTAGTCCGGCGGGTGCCTCCGGCATGTGGGCGTAGTCCAGCTCGAAGCGAACGGTACCGGCATCGACGGGAGGACGACTGGCTCGCGTTGTGGTCGGCCTGCAGCCACCTGCAAGGAGAGCAAGGCTGCTCAGCATCGAAAGCCAGCCTAATCGGCTAACTAATCGTGATCTGGGATTCATCCACAACATACGATCGATATCTTCGTGCCAGTAGCGGCGCCACCTCAGCCCGCAAGAGCACCGCGCCACCATCGTACCAGCGTCGCAGCACTCGTCCCTGCTCGTAGAGATCGGCAATTACCGCACCATCGTCCTGGGGAATCTTGAAGATCGTCGCCGGCCTCGCTGAACACAGCACCTCGACGATACGCGCGAGTAGCTCGTCGCGACCTTTCCCGGTTACAGCAGAGACAGCAACTGCCTGGCGGAAACGTGGAAGCATGCCGGCAATCTCACCATCATCTTCCAGCAAATCGGTCTTGTTGAGCACGTCGATGCGCGGCAGGTGCCCGACGTCGAGCTCTCCCAGCACTTCCTCCACCGCCTCGACCTGTTCCTCCGGCTCCGTCACCGAAGCGTCGACGACGTTGAGCAACAGGTCCGCCTCTGTCACTTCCTCCAGGGTCGCACGAAATGCCGCCACCAGCGAGTGCGGCAGCTTGCGGATAAAACCGACCGTGTCAGAAACCAGCGCCGTCTGCCCGTTGGGTAGCGAAAGACGGCGGATCAGAGGGTCGAGCGTCGAGAAGGGCTGGCTGGAAACCAACACTTCCTCACCGGTGAGGCTACGAAAGAGCGTCGACTTGCCGGCATTGGTGTAGCCGACCAGGGCAATGGAAGGCTGGGCGGAGTCCCGTCGCCTTCGTCCCTGAACCTGTCGCTGCGCATCGACTCTGGCGAGCTCCCGTCGGATCTTGCCGATTCTGTTGCGGATCTTGCGGCGGTCAGTTTCCAGCTTGGTCTCGCCCGGGCCTCGTGTGCCGATGCCGCCTCCCAGCCGCGACAAGTCGACCCCCCGGCCCGACAGCCGCGGCAGAAGGTACTGCAACTGCGCCAGCTCTACCTGATACTGCCCTTCACGTGACCGCGCGCGGCAGGCGAAGATATCGAGAATGAGCTGTGATCGATCCATCACCAGGCGGCCGAGAGCATTCTCCACGTTTCGCAACTGGGCCGGCGACAGTGGTTCGTCGAAGATGACGACGGCGGTCTGCTGCCGGTTGCAGACCTCCATCAGCTCTTCGAGCTTGCCCTTGCCGATGAAAGTAGAGGGATCGGGTTCCTGTCGTCGCTGAACTATCGTGCCCGCCACTTCTGCGCCGGCGGCCACGGCGAGTAGCCTCAGCTCGGCTAACAACTCGTCTGCATCGACGATGGCGGTGGGAGTGGTGCATACAGCGACGAGAAGAGCGCGTGGGCTCATGGACATCGACATTCATCATAGCACGACAGGCGTTCGCGAAGATGGCCCAACACCTGCCTCTCCAGGCTCTCGAGACTGTCCCGATCCGACGACTCGATCAGGAACCACCGCGCTGGAGTCTGCTTTCGGAACCAGGTGAGCTGGCGCTTTGCTAATTGGCGGGTCGACCGCACGATAGCCTGTCGGGCCTCCTCGAGAGAGATCTTTCCGGCCAGGTGGGCAACCAATTGCTGGTAGCCGATCGCGGCAAACGCCGGCGCCTGCGGAGAGACCCCGGCAGCGAGAAGATCCGCCACTTCGTTCAGCCAACCCGCCGCCAACATGGAATCAACTCTGGCACTAATGCGCTCGTACAATAGCTGGCGCGGCCATGCGAGCCCCACCCATTCGGCACAATAGCGGGGTCCCTTCTTTTCGTGCTGCTGCACCGCCATGCCGAACGGCACGCCCAACCGCAACGTCACCTCCAGGGCGCGCAGAATCCGCTGCCGGTCTGCGGCACCGACCTTGGCGGCCCATTCCCCATCGAGAACCTGCAACATCTTGTAGATGCCGTTGAGACCTCGACGCCTCTCGACCGCCTCCAAGGCTTGTCGCCATCTTCGATCGCTAGACGGAAGAGGGGCGAGACCCTCGATCAAGGCTCGCAGATACAAGCCACTGCCGCCGGCAGCCACCGGTTGCCGGCCGCGCCTGCGGATGTCGTCGATGGCTGCGGCCGCCGCACGGGCAAAGTCGCCCGCCGAAAAGAGACAATCAGGGTCGACCAGATCGAGGCAGTGGTGAGGCACCGAGGCACGACTCGCCGCATCCACCTTGGCGGTGCCGAGATCGAGGCCGCGATACACCTGCGCGGCATCTCCCGAGACCACCTCGCCGTCGAAGGCCCGGGCCACCCCGATGGCAAGCTGCGACTTGCCCGCCGCCGTGGGTCCGACGATGACAATCAAGGGTGGCGACTGGGCTAGCCCGCATTTCTCAACGGGTTGCGTCGCGAGGGCGTGGGAAAGGGTGCGGGCGCAAGGCGCGCGCCGGGAGGGCTCCGCAGGCGTATTTGACAATACGTCGAGGAGCCCGAGCAAGCGCAACGCAGCGAGCGTGCCCTTTGCCGCGCCCGCAGCAGCAAGCCGTTGAGATATGCGGGCTAGGACCCGCTCTTGGTCAATCGCGCCAGCGCCTGTTGTACCTCCGGCTGCTCGGCATCGAGCTCCAGCGAGGCCCTGAATGCTTGCGCCGCCTCGTCTCGGTTGCCGAGGGCCACGAGCCCTTGTGCCAATTCGTTGTAGGCGTCGGCGGTCGGCGGCCAGCGCTCCAGCACCGTCCTGGACAGCTGCACCGCCTCCTCCGGCGCGCCTGCTTGTCGTAGCGCCCGGCTCAGCAACAGCAGGTCGGCGGCGCTCGCATCCTGCCGCTCGGCGAGCGGGCGCAACACCGTCGCCGCCTCCTTGCCCCCGCCCTGCTCGACGAGCACGCGGCCGAGCAAGCGGCGCAGGTCGGCGGCCGAGGGATCACGCTGTAGTCCCGTCCTGAAATAGGCCTCGGCTGCCGCTCTCTCCTGCTTGCGCAGGTGCTCGATGCCCCTGACCCGGTATTCGCTCAGCCCGCCGGGCATCGCCTCACCGGCGAGGAGGATCTCCGGCGCCAGCAGCTGGTCGGGGCCGACCACCGTCAGGTGGGACTGGCGCGTCAAGGTGCGCCCACCCGGCAGCTCGACGAGGAGGCGTACCTGGTACTCCCCTGGCTCGACCTGTTGCAGAGGAATGTGGACTTGCAACGGCGTTGGCCGCGGCGATGGCGCCACCGGCGGCGACGAGACGTAGAAGGTCTGGAGCTGCTCTCCCTGCGCATCCAGCAGCGATGCGCCCAGGTGAAGCTGTAAGTCTTCGACCGAGCTGGCCGGGCGGACGAGCTGGGAGAACAGCACCAGCTCCCGGCCCGCCGCGACGCGGTTTCTCACCAGCGGCAGGAACTGCTGGTTGCCGAAGCGGAAGGCCCGTGGGCCCTCCTGCCTCTGGGCGGCGCTCAGAGTCACCGCCGCCGAGGCCAGCAGCAGGTCACTCAGCATCCACTCCTCGGCCTTGCCGCCGGGCACCAGAACCCGACCGTTGGCGACACCCACCTCGTGGGTGATGGGGTTGCGCAGGGAGACCGACAGGTTATAGAGGCCGGGGACCAGATCGAGGCGGTCAAAGTAGACCAGGGGCTTGCGAATGAGCGCACGCGCTTTCTTGTCGTCGAAATGCCGCTCGAGGTTGTCGGAGCCGGTGAAGATCTCACGGCCGCGCGGGTCGGTGACCTTCAGCCCCACCTCCAGGCTGAGGTAATAATCGCCCTCGTACTCGCCCAGCCGTACCTGCTCGGGGTCGAGCTGCACGACATAGTGCAGAAAGGGCAAGCCGCGCGGGTCCCAGAAGCCCAGGGCGCTCATCTGCACGGGTATGGGGTTGAAGACCACCGTCGCCTCCGTCTTGCCTCGATTGAAGGCGAAGGTCTTGGCGTAGGAGGTATCCACGCCCTTGTAGGGCACCGCCTGCATGTTGCGCAGCAAGATGGCGTTGCCCGGCGAGGGTGAGGGGTTTTGGAAATCGACGCGCTCGCCGGGGTCGAGGTTAACGCTGGCGATCGCCACCTCGTGGCCCACCGTCTCCAGCAGGTGCTGGACGATCTCGCCGGCGGGCGCGATCTGCAGGCTGATCTGCTTGGCCAGCGCCTCGGGCCCGTCGGTGAGGGGATCGTAGAGCCGGTACTCACGGCCGAACTCCGGCCTGAAGAACATGGCGTAGAAGAATGGCGGCAGATCCGTCGCCTGTGGGTTGACGCGGTAGAACCACAGCTCGATGGGCCAGAAGGCTTTGGGGTCGGTGTAGTGTTGCATCTCACCCGGCTCGCCGAGCTGGATGTAGGTACGGCCACGGTCGGTCTGCCAGCCCTTGCGCGGAGTCTCCCGGCCGAGGAAGCGGTTGGCGTACTGAATGCGCCGGTAATGCTCGTCGCGGAACTCGTTTCTCTGAGTGCCGACGGTCGGGTCTCTGACCCGCCAGAAGGTGTCGATGAAACCATCCCGTAAGGCGTCTGTGGAAAGGTCGAGGAAGGCGTCCCGCTCGGTATCAGTGATGATGTAGACGACCTCCTCCTCGAGCCATTTGCGGTGGCGAGGTGCGAGGGGAAGCTGGTGCGGCTTCTCGGCAGTCGCCTGCTGGGTGCTGGCGAGCTTGGCCGAGAGTCTGGTGGCTTGCCGGACAGCGCTCTGGCTCTCCGTCGAAGCAGTGGTTACCTGCTGGCCGACGACGCTGGCTGCCGCAGGAAGCGATGCTGCGCAAAGGCCTACAGCCGACGACAACAGCACCCTGCAGGCGCAGAGTCGTAGCGCCGAAGCGAATGCGTGGCTCAAGCTAAGATGCTCCTGGTGTCCTGAGTCGGGGTGGTTGCATATCGTGGAGCACGAATCACGACGAGTCCCAGGTTGCGAAACCTGAAGGGGTCCTCCCCAACCCGCTACACGGCAAAGCGGCCCCAGCCCGCTACATAGGAAAGCGGCCGAGGATAGCATACCCCGGCCGCCGCAGAAGTTCCCCCCTCACCGGCCGCGCCTTGTCGGCACGGGCCTGACCACGCCCTCGCACGTAGCCCGATGAGAGATGCGGGCTAGTTGTGGAAGCTGCGACCCTTCAGAGCACCGCGGATGGCGAAGACGCTGGAGATCGCGAAAGCGACGCCGACGCCGAAGCTGAGCGAGGCATCGGCGTTCTTCTGGCGCCCGAAAACATCCGTTGCGCCAGGCCTGAGGTTGGCGGCGTTGATGAACAGCCCTGCAGCACCGGCAGCGAGGCCGATACCGACGGCCAGCTTCCAGCCGGCGACGCCGCGCTCCTGGCCCTGCGGGGCGAGCGTCAGGTGGGATTCAACAGCGGGCGCCTCGTCAGCAACGACCTTCTCTGCGGCAACGGCCGCCGCTTCTGCGAGGCTCGTAGGCTCTTTCACCTGCTTCGGCACGTCGGCCAGGGCGGTTCCGGCGACCAGGCTGACGACCAGCGCCATCGTCATGATTCTCTTCATGAAGCTCTCCTTTAGAAAAGCCAGCGGAAACCGAGGCGGAAGGTCCGCGGCGACTGGACCGCCGTCGCCTGGTTGAAATTCGGCACACGCAGGAAGATGTTCCTGATGCCGTCCTGGTTGGTGAGGTTGAAGATATCGAGCACCACCCCGATGTCGCCGAAGTTGTTCGGCATCTGGAACTTCTTCTCCGCCCGCAGGTTGAGGTTGTAGAAGTTGTTGATGGTACTGTCGCCAATTTTCTCGATCGGCACCGTCCGGTCAGCGAAGGGTACCCCACCCGTCACCGACGAGGGAAAAGTCTGCAGCCTGGTAAAGCGCGCGCTGCGGGCGGCGTCGAACTGGAAACCGACCAGGGTGCGGATCGGATCCGGCAGCAGCCAGGAGCCCTGCGCCTTGAAGCTGTAGCGGCGCGAGTTGGGCAGCTCGCCGGGGGTGTTGACGAAGTCGTTGGGGCTGTCGAAGCCACCGGTGGAGCCGAGGTTGCCGCCGAAAGTATTGGAGACGTTGCCGTCCGCCTTCTGGATCAGCAGCGAGGTGATCAGCGACCAGTTGTTGGAGAGCCGTTTGGTGGCCTTGATCTGCACGGCGTCGTAGTCGCGGAAGGCGTTGCCGGTGACCGGATCGTTGACCAGCACCCTGAAGGGATCGAAGGGTGCACCGGCGAAAATGGTCAACGGATTGCCATCGACGGTGGTCACCTGCACCGGCACAAAGGTGCTGCCCTGGTCCTCGCCGGCGAAGATGTCCTCGTCGTCCTTGTGGATGTACTTGACACCGAAGGCCAGGTCCTCGGTGAGCTGGTGGTCGACGCCGGCGCTGAACTGGCGGCTGAAGGTGTTGGTGAGGCCGGGGTCGATGGCCAGGTCGGCGGTCGGGCTGACCCGGAAGGCCTCGAAGGCAGGCGTGAAGTCGGGGTTGACGACCAGGCCGACGAGATCGGCCTGGCCGGGGTCGAAGTTGTCGAAGGCGCTGCCGTGGGCTTCTTCATAGAATCGGCCGAAGAAGCCGCTGATGGCCGTCTTTCCGTCACCGAACAGATCCAGGGTGACGCCGACCCGGGGGGCGATGTCGTTGAAGGTGGGCTCGTCGGGGCGGCTGTTGCCGCCGAGAAAGCCGATGTCCCAGCGATCCCAGCGCAACCCCAGGTTCATGGTCCAGTCGTCCTGGCCGTAGAGCGTCGTCACCTTGATCAACGTGCTGTTGCGGTTCAAATTGGGCTCGAAGGTGTAGGCGAAATAAGGCTCGCCCAGGTAGGTGAGAAAGGCACCGTTGAGGCCGCTCGGGCTCTCGCCGAAGAAGCTCTTGTCGTCGGTGACGTTGCGCTCGAACTCGGCGCCGAACTTGAAGGAATGGTCGCCGGCGAAGTCCTCGGCGAAATAGGACAGGTTGCCTTGCACGTTGGTGCGGCCGCGGTCGAAAGCGTACTGGCCCCAGTAGGCGCCCGAGTAGATGCCGGTGGTGACCTCGTAGAGGTCCGCACCCTGGCTCACCGGCACCAGGTCGAAGAAGCCGAAAAAGCCCGAGAACTTGAACTCGAAGAAGGAGTTGGGGCTCAAGACGCTATCCCAGGTGACGTTGGGGGTGAGGTTGATGGAGGGCTCGAAGACCGTCGCCTCCTCGAGGAAGAACGGGCTATTGGGGCGGCCGCCGACGGTGAAGCTATCGGCCATCATCGAGCCGATCACCCGGTTGTTCTCGTTCGCTTGCCAGGTGACCTTGCCGAGGAAACGGTCGGAGTTCTCGGTGCCGTCGAAGGGAACGCCGGCGTTGCGTTCAGAGTCGTCGAAGTACTGCTGGCCGACGAAGAACCAGGCCTTGTCCTTGAACAGCGGCCCACCGACGTTGTTGGTGAGATCGTAGCGGTGGTCGAGCGTGGTGGGATTGGAAAAGTCGACAATCGTCGAGACGATATCGTCGGTGTTGTTGCGGATGAACGAGGGCTTCTGCACGAAGAAGTTGCTCTCGCCGTGGAAGCTGTTGCCGCCCGATTTGGTGATGACGTTAAAGACCCCGCCCATGGCCTTGCCGTACTCGGCACTCGCACCACTCGAGGTCAGCTCGACGGTCTCGAAGAAGTCGGGGCTGTAGAAGGGAAACTGGAAGCCGCCGCCCGGATCGGTGACGTCGACGCCATCGATCTGGTAGGCGTTGGAGTTTTCCGGCGAGCCGAAAAAGCTCGGCACGGAGGCCTGGTTGCCACCGGACGGGATCGAGGCCTCCGGCGCCAGGGCCATCAGGTCGGCGCCAGTGCCGCGCGTCTCGGGAAGGGTGTTGCGCAGCTCGTCGCTGTACTCGCTGGAGCCCTTGGTGCTCTTGACGTCGACGATCGGTGAGCGGGCGGTGACGGTGATGGTCTCGGCCACCGAGGCCAGCTGCAGGGTGACGTTCATCGTGGCGGTGCGACGGACGCCGACGACGACGCTCTCCTGCACCACCGTGGCGAAACCCTGCAGCTCGAAGGCGACCCTGTAGGTTCCCGGCGGCAGCAGCGGCACGCGGAAGCTACCGTCGCTACCGCTAAAGGCGGTCTGCCGGCCGATCAGCGCTTCGCCGGAGACGGTTACCTGCACCCCCGGCAGGGCGGCGCCATCGGCGTCGACGACCGAACCCTGGATATTACCCGCCGCCTTCACTTGGGCGTGGGCGAGGGCGGCACTGCCGACCAGCAGGGCCAAGCAAAAAAGGCCTATTGTCTTCGTTCTCATCGTCACTCCTTGGTGAAGCGATCCGAACCGCGATGAAGGCTCCACTCGCGCAGCATTTCGGCTGCCCGTCAGCATTACGAGAACCTATCCCGGTGATTACGTTTTTCACCCTCGGTATGCCAAAATGCAAGATTCGTGCCGCTTGACCGTAGTCTCGCTGACCCGGCAAGAGCCAGTGGCAGCAAGGGATTGCGTGGATCGGCATGATCCCGGCGATAAAAACAGGGGGCTTGGATCCAGATAATTGGAGAACGATTCAGTAGATTGGATCAACCTACCCGGAGATGCGCCGCAGTTGCCGGCGCGCCTCCTCCAGATCGGGGTCGATCTCGAGGGCACGACGGAAGGCGGCTGCCGCCTCCTCGCTGCGACCCTGGCGCAGCAGCACCAGGCCGAGGTTGTAGTGCAGCCGCGCCTGCCGGGGCTGCAGCTGCAAGGCGCGACGAAATGCCGCCTCCGCCTCGTCCATCCTCCCCAGGCCCCCGTAGACCGTGCCCAGGTTGCCCCAGGCGCTGGCGTCCTCGGGCTTGACCTCGACGACAACCTCGAGCGCTGCTTGCGCCGCCTGCGGTTGCCGCCGGAGGAGATAGAGGTTGGCCATGTTGCTGAGCAGCTGCGGGTGTCGAGGCAACATCTCACGGGCCTCCCGGTAGGCCTTCAGCGCCTCGTCGAAGCGACGCTCCATGTGATAGAGGTAGCCGAGGTTGAAGGGAAAGGAGAAGACATCGGGGTAGGCGTGCATGGCCTCTTGCAGCAGCTCGACGCCGCGTTGCGGCTGACCGGAGAACCGATAGGCTTTCGCCAGCTCGACGTAGGTGAGGCTGTAGGAGGGGTTGAGCTCGAGGGACTCCTCCAGCCGGCTGATCGCAACCTGTACCTGCTTGCGCGCCAGCGCCACCCGACCCAGGTAGTACTGGACGATGAAATGATGCGGCGCCATGCGGTCGAGTACCTGCAACTGCTCACTGGCCGCGTCCCAGCGCTCGTCGCTGACTGCCTCCACTGCCGCCTCGAAGCCGTCGTTGAAGGCTTCGAAGACCCCGATCTTGTCCTTGGGGTCGATTTCCCGGTTGCTGGCCACACGGTCGCCACCACCCAGGTAGCCGAGCGCGCGCAGCCGCTCTATCGTCTCGGCATCTGCGACCCGCTGGCGGGCGGCGAAGGCAACCGGGTCATCGTCACCGACCAGCTCCTCGAGCTGCCGCTGCAGAATGGCGGCACGGCTCGGCTCGGCGGCCACCAGGTTGCGGCTCTCACCGGGGTCGGCGCGCAGGTCGTAGAGCTCCGGATGGGGAGCGGCGATGTACTTCCAGCCGCCTACCCGCAGGGAGCGCAGCTCGCTCCAACCGAAGGTCAACAGCGGCACCAAGGTCTCCGAATAGGCCGGCGTGCCGGCGGCGGTGGGAGTCTCGATCCACGGCCGCAGGTCCCTGCCCTGGCGCTCTCCGGCAGCCGGGTCGGTAACGTCCAGCAAGGCCAGGCAGGTCGGCAGGATATCCACCAGGCTGGCCTGGCCGCTGATCACCCGGCCGGCCGGCAGCGCCGCCGGCGCCCACAGGATCAGCGGCACCCGCATGGTGGTGTCGTAGATGAAGAAGGTGTGCCATTCCTCGCCGTGCTCTCCCAGCCCCTCGCCATGATCGGCAGCCACCACCACCAGGGTGTCGCCGCCGTGACCCACCTGCTCGAGGCCGTCGAGCAACCGACCGACCATCTCGTCGGTGAAAGCGATCTCGCCGTCGTAGGGCCGCTCGCGGTAGCGGCTGGCGTAGGGCTCCGGCGGATCGTAAGGGGAGTGCGGATCGTAGAGGTGAACCCAGGCAAAGAAGGGTGTCTGTTGCCTTCGCAACCATTCGAGGGCGGCGGCCACCGTCTTGTCGCCGCGGCGCTGCAGGTCGAGCAGTGGCTTCTGCCCCGCGGAGGCCTCGAGATCACGGAAGTCGGTGTAGGTATCGAAACCCTGGGCGATGCCGAACCTGGAATCGACGACGAAGGAGGAAACGAAGCCGCCAGTGGCGTAGCCGACTGCGCGCAGCACCTCAGCCAGGGTCACCGAAGCATTCTCCAGCCTGTAGGTACCGTTGTGTCGCACCCCGTGAACCAGCGGGTACTGGCCGGTCATGATGGTGGAGTGCGAAGGCAGGGTGATGGGTACGGCGCTGGCTACCTGATCAAATCGCACGCCGCCGGCCGCCAGCCGATCGATCCTCGGCGTCTCGATCTGCGGATAGCCATAGACGTGCAGATGGTCAGCGCGGGTGGTATCGAGGGTGACCAGCAACAGATTGGGCCCGGCCTGCAAATCGCTGCGCCGATCGGTGGCCACCTCTGGGACGCTCCCGGCCACCGCTGCCTCCGGCGGCAGCTCTGTCCCGCCACCACAGCCGACAGCGAGCGAGGCGGTACCGACAGCCATGGCCGCCGCCAGCAACCGCCAGCCACCCGTACCCACCTTGCCGTTGCCGTTACCGAACATCGATCCTGCCCTTGCTCCTTCCACCATGAGGACCACCGTTCCACCAAGACCCATGCGCGGTGCCCCGATCATGACTCGGACAAACTCCTAGCACCCCCCCGCTGAGCTCATCACCTGCCACACCTGGGGTCCCAGGCTCAGCTGCAGTTTGCGGGCCTCCTGCCAGGCCGCCCGTGCTTCGGCGTCCAGGCCTGCCTGCTGGTTGGCGAGCACCCACTCCCGGTACCAGTCGCGCCCACCGGCACCAGCAT
>JBHHYG010000073.1:0-12595 GCA_046757445.1 Acidobacteriota bacterium | reverse complement strand
AAATACATCGGTGAAGATGGACATCAACATCGCG
Organism: Acidobacteriota bacterium; assembly: GCA_046757445.1. Taxonomy (GTDB): domain Bacteria; phylum Acidobacteriota; class UBA890; order UBA890; family UBA890; genus JBHHYG01. Next base: position 12,561 of record JBHHYG010000073.1, on the reverse strand, counting down.
CGGTGATGATCCATCGTGCTATCTTCGGCTCGCTGGAGCGCTTCATCGGCGGTCTCATCGAGCATTACGCTGGCGCCTTCCCGCTGTGGCTGGCGCCGGTGCAGTTGGTCGTCCTGCCGATCGCCGACCGCCATCTAACCTATGCAGAAGGGGTCGCCGACGCCTGCGAACGGGCGGGCCTGAGGGTCGAGGTGGACCGCCGCAGTCAAAAGATCGGCGCCAAGATCCGCGACGCGCAATTGCAGAAGATTCCGTTTATGCTCCTCGCGGGCGACCGAGAGATCCATAATGAGACGGTGGCCGTGCGCCATCGGAGCGCTGGAGACCTCGGAGCGCTGGCCCTGGAGGATTTCATTACCCGCATGAGGCACGACATCGAACGGCGTGCCGTGCGAGAATGGCCAGTGGCTGAACAGGAGCAGCAGGCTTGAAGCACCGCCGCTCGCGGCCCTGCCGTGCCACGAGCGCAAGACAAGGGAGCTAGCAATCACCGAGCGAAAGAAACTTCGGATCAACGAAAAGATCAGGGTTCCGCAAGTGCGCCTCATCGACACTGAAGGGAACCAGGTGGGCGTTATACCCACCGAAGAGGCTTTGAAGCAGGCGCAGGGTAGCGGCCTGGACCTCGTGGAAGTGGCACCCAATGCCGAGCCGCCCGTCTGCCGCCTGCTGGACTATGGTAAGTACGCCTACCGCGTTGCCAAGGAGCAGAAGCAGAGGCCTCACAACACACAGCTCAAAGAGGTGAAGTTCCGCCCCAAGATCGATGATCATGACTTCGATTTCAAGGTCGGCCACATCGAACGCTTTCTGCAACAGGGTCACATGGTCAAGGCAACGGTCATGTTCCGTGGGCGGGAGGTCGTTCACCCGGAGTACGGGCATCGAATCCTGGAAAGAGTGATGAGCGTGCTGGGTGACGGCTTTCGACTGGATAAGCCGCCCAGCATGCAAGGCAGGCTGATGATCATGATCCTGGCGCCCAAGCGCTCCTAACTATTGCCTGGGCCGCCGCATCGATTCGAGACAAGGAGCAGCAACAGATGCCGAAGATGAAAACCCACCGGGGAGCGGCAAAGCGCTTCCGGCGAACCGGAGGCGGCAAGCTCGCCCGTCGGCGCGCCTACGCCAGCCATAACCTGGGTCACAAGAGCAGGAAGCGAAAGCGCCGCCTGCGGCAGGCAACCCTCGTCGCCGACGCCGACGTGCGAAGAATCAGCCGCCTGCTCTCACGAGACTAGAAAACCTGTCCGAGGAGGAACTCGATGCCTCGCACAAAGCGCGGCAGCGTACACGCCAAGCGTCGCCGCCGCATCCTCAAGGAAGCCAAGGGCTATTACGGGGCCAAGAGCCGTCTGTACAGCGAAGCGCGTGAAGCCGTGGATCGTGCCATGCAGCACTCCTACCGCGGCCGCAAGCGCAAGAAGCGCGATTTTCGCCGCCTCTGGATCACCCGCATCAACGCCGCTTCGCGCCAGCATGGCCTCTCCTACAGCCATTTCATGGCCGGCCTGCGCCGTGCCGGCATCGGCCTCGATCGCAAGGTCCTGGCCGAAATCGCCATCGAGGATCCGCAGGCCTTCGCCCAGCTGACCTCCACCGCCAAGCAAGCCCTCGCCTGATCTAGATCGCCATGGACGATACCGGCGACATGGATTCGGCGGCGCAATCCGAACAGCTTGCCAACATCCAGGCGCTCCTGGATAGCTTCGAGGAGGCGGCCGGCGCCGTCCGTACCCTCGCAGAGCTGGACGAGCTGCGCGCACGCTACCTCGGCCGGCGGCGGGGTCACCTCACCGCCATCTTCGACGGCCTCCGTGCGCTGCCACCCACCCTGCGCCGCCAGGTCGGCAAGGAGGCCAACCTGGCCCGACAGCGCTTCGAGCGCCGGCTGCGAGAGCTGGCCAACGAGCTCGACAAGGGCGGCGCTGCCTCCCCCGCCGACGATATCGACGTCTCCTTGCCGGGCCGCTCGGCCAGCCTCGGCAACCTGCACCCGATCAGCCTCACCCTGCAAGAGATCGAGTCCGTCTTCACCCGCATGGGCTATCGCATCGTCGAGGGTCCGGAGGTGGAAAACGACTGGTACAACTTCGAAGCGCTCAACATGCCCGCCGACCACCCGGCCCGCGACGCTTTTGATACCCTCTACCTCGAGCAAGGTCAGCTGTTGCGAACACACACCTCCCCGGTGCAGATCCGCACCATGGAAGAGGAAGAGCCGCCGCTGGCCATCATCGTCCCAGGACGTGTCTACCGACGCGACACCGCCGACGCCACGCACCTCCCGTCCTTCGTCCAGTGCGAAGGTCTGGTCGTCGATAAGGGCATCACCATGGCCGATCTCAAGGGCACCCTCGACCACTTCGCCAAGGCCCTGTTCGGGCACCAGACGCGAACCCGCTTCCGCCCGGGCTACTTTCCCTTCACCGAGCCCTCGGGCGAGCTGGATGCCACATGCCCGAGCTGCGCGGGCAAAGGATGCCAGGTGTGCAAGAGCTCGGGCTGGATCGAGATGCTCGGCTGCGGCATGGTACATCCGCTGGTCTTCAGGAGCGTCGGCTACGATCCGGAGACGGTCAGCGGTTTTGCCTTCGGCATGGGCATCGATCGCATCGCTGCTGTACGCTACGGCATTGACGACATCCGACTGCTGTACGAGAACGACATCCGCTTCTTGCAACAGTTCGCGGGCTAGAAGCGTGTCCGAGTAGGGTTCCCGGACGTAGGTGCAGCGACCGAACCTGCTCACAACCCCACCTCCGATGCTTTTTTCGACCTCCTGGCTAGAGCGATATACGGAGCTACCCGACTCCGCCGACGAGCTGACCGAGCTGCTGACGCGATGTGGCCTGGTTGTCGATAAGGTCGCGGAGAAGGGGGGGGACGTCGTTCTCGACCTCGACATCCCCACCAATCGAGTGGATGCCATGAATCATCTGGGCGTCGCTCGTGAGATCGCTGCGGCGCGCAGGGCGGCCCTCAATCCACCCCTCTGCCATGTTGATGAGCTCGATTCGGCAGCAACCGCTCGCGCCCAGGTGGACGTAGAAGATCCACAGGGCTGCCCGCGCTTCCTGGCGCGGGTGGTGGTGGACGTTACCGTCGGCCCCTCCCCTCCCTGGATGGCCGACCTGCTGCACGCCATCGGCCAACGACCGGTGAACAACATCGTCGATATCACCAACTTCGTGCTCTGGGAGCTCGGTCACCCCTTGCACGCCTACGATCTCGACCTTCTCACCGACCACCGCCTCGTCGTGCGTCGCGGCCGTGCGGGCGAGCGATTGCAGACGCTCGATGAAGTGACCCGTATTTTGTCCGAGGACGACCTGGTCATCGCCGATAGCGCCCGCGCCATAGGCCTGGCGGGAATCATGGGTGGAGAGAACACGGCCATCAAAGCCGGTGCCCACAATGTGCTGCTCGAAGGCGCCTGGTTCCAGCCGTCCCTGGTGCGCCGCTCGGCGCAACGGTTGAACCTGCACACCGACGCCAGCCACCGCTTCGAGCGCTCGCCAGCCATCGACGGCATGGTTGCCGCCGTCGATCGGGCGGCAGCCCTGATGGCGGAACTCGCCGGCGGCAGGGTTTGTGGCGGCCGTATGGACGTGATCTCCGAGCTTTCGGAGCCCATCTCTATCGTCTTGCGGACCGCGCGCGTCGCCGGGCTTCTCGGTGTCGAGCTACAGAAAGACGAGATCCGCGAGCTGCTGCATCGGCTGGGGTTCACCCTCGAAAGCCACGCTGAGGGCTTCCGGGTGGGCGTGCCCAGTAGCCGCCCCGACGTGCGCCAAGAAGAAGATCTCATCGAGGAGGTAGCGCGCCATCACGGCTATGACTCTCTGCCCGAGACCTTGCCGGCCCTGCGCTCGCCTGAAGACCCCGGCAAATCCGAGGTGCTGGCCGAGCGGCGCCTGAAGCGGCTGTGCGCGGCAGCCGGCTACCAGGAGGCCATGGCCGTTTCGTTGAGCAGCATGAGCGAGCAACAGCCCTTCCTGCCGCCGAGCAGCGCGGCGGTCACCATCGCCAACCCCATCGCCGAAACCCTGGGCGTGCTGCGCGCTCACCTCGTGCCCGGCCTGCTGACCGCTGTTACCCACAACCTCAACCGGGGACAACGGCGGGTGAAGTTGTTCGAGGTCGGCCACCGCTTCTCGCCGCGGCCGGGCAATGCCGCGGTGGAGGAAACGCAGGCTCTGGCCATGGTGGCCTGTGGCCCCGACAGCTTGCCGCACTGGGGCGGCACCGGCCGCTTGGCGGATATCTTCGATCTCAAAGGCACGCTCGAGGATCTATGCCGGTGCATGGGCTGGCCCCCCTGGCAATGGCGCCCCGAACACCTGCCGGGGCTGCAGTCGGGCCAGTCGGCCGAGCTTTCAACCGCTGATGGGTCACACGGCTGGGCGGGCAAAATCACCGACGACGTCGCCGACAAGTTCGGCATCACGGTCCCGGTGTGGGTCGCCGAGGTCGAGATCGGGGGCCTGTTGGCGCGACCGACGCCGGCACCCATCTACCGACCGTTGTCGCGCTTCCCGGAGGGCACCCGGGACCTCTCCCTGCTGCTGGCGTCGGATGTTCCATACCGTGATGTGGCGGCCGCCGTGAGCGCCCAGCAGAACCTCTGCCTGGCCGATCTCCAGCTCATCGATATCTATCAGGGTGATGACATCCCGCCGGGCCATCGCAGCCTGACGCTCCGCTTCACCTATCGCGCCGACGATCGCACCCTGACGACCACCGAGATCGATCGCGCCCATCAAGCTCTCATCTCCCATCTGGAAAAGCGTTTCAGCGCTCAGCGGCGATGAGTGGGCCCGGCCTCGATATCCTGCGAGCAGCTGTGGAGAGGGCCGCAGCCCGGCTCGAGGAGCTGCGGCAGGAGCGCGATCGGCTGACGGGCAGGATCAGCGCCCTGCAGCGCCAGGTTAGCCGCCTTGGCGACGACCTGCAGCGCCTCCAGGAGCAACGGCTAGCGGAGGGCACCGAGCTGCGCCGGCTGCGCTCCTATGCCGAGGAGCGACAGCAGGTCGGCGAGCGCCTGACCCGCCTCCTGGCCCGCCTGGACTCGATTCGCTTGGCTCGGTAGCGGCGGTGGGCTACGATGGGTACGTGCCCACCGTTGAAATCTTCGGGAGCCTCTATAAAATCAGAGGCGAACACTCAGCTGAAAGAATTCGGGTGCTGGCCCGTTACGTTGACGAGCGTATGAAACAGGTCGACGAGCGAGCCAACACCGGCGATGTGAGGGGCGTAGCCGTTCTGACCGCACTGAACATCGCTGATGACTATTACCAAACGCGAATGACCCTCGAACGACGGGAGGGAGAGATAGCGGATCAGGCCCGGGCGCTGGCAGAGAAGCTCAACCATGCGCTCGATGCCTCGAACGATGCCGTCGGTAGCGACGAGCTACCTGGAACCTAAGGAACCTCAACTGGATGTGCTACGAACGCGTTGACGATGGGACCTCCTGTGCACCCCTAACACCCGTCAGGAGATCGCCTGCGGTCTGAACGCTGCAACTGCGCACGCACGCCCATCCACGCCGACGACTTCGCGGCGCCTAGCCGGCGCCACGCCGCTGTGACCGCCTGCGGTCGCCCTTTCCGCCCCGCCGTAACATACCGAGGCTCGATAGGGGGTGACCATGGCTGTCATCGACTCCAGCACCCTGGGCCTCGCCCTCGCCCTGGCAGTTGCGGGGTCGATCCTCCTGGTTGCCTGGTATCTGCTGCGCCGCCGCTTCGCTGACCATCTCGTCCGCCAGGCCAGGCAAGAGGCGGAACGAATCTCCCAAGAGGTCGACCGCAAGGCAGAAACCCTGATCAAGGAGGCCCGCGCCGAAGCGCGCGAAGAGTACCAGCACGCTCGCCAGGCCTTCGAGGACGAGAGCCGGGACCGTAGACGCGAGCTCAGCAAGCTCGAGCGACGTATCTCCAGACGTGAGGAGAAGTTGGAACGGCGGACCGGGGCTTTCGAGGACCGCGAGAAGGAGCTCTCCCGCCTGGAGAGGAAGCTACGACAGCGGCAACTGTTGGTGGAGCACCTCGAGAAGGAAGCCAAGACGAAGCGCGATGAGGCCCTCCACCGCCTACAGCGGGCCGCCGGCCAAAGCGCAGAGGAGGCGCGCCAGGACTTGGTGAAGCTGATGCAAAAGGAGGCCCGGCAAGAAGCCGCTGGAACGCTGCGCCGGATCGAGGAGGAGACTCGGGCCAAGGCCACCTCCGAGGCCAACAAGGTCATCGCCCTGGCCATCCAGCGCTGCGCCAGCAATCACGTCACCGAGCACACCGTATCGTTGGTGGCATTGCCCTCCGACGACATGAAGGGCCGAGTGATCGGCCGCGAAGGACGCAATATCAGGGCTTTCGAGATGATCACCGGGGTCAACCTGATCGTCGACGATACCCCCGAAGCGGTGTTGATCTCCACCTTCGATCCCCTCCGGCGTGAGGTCGCCAAGCTGGCACTGGAGCGGCTGGTCAGCGACGGGCGCATCCATCCGGCCCGCATCGAGGAAGTGGTCGCGCGCGTTCGTGGCGAGATCGAGGAACAGATCCGCCACCAAGGAGTAGAGGCCGCCGAGGAAATCAACGTCCACGACCTACACCCGGAGCTGGTACGCCTCCTGGGTCTACTCAAGTACCGTACTTCCTACGGCCAGAATGTCTTGCGCCACTCGGTGGAAGTGGCCACCATCGCCGGGATCCTCGCCGCCGAACTCGACGCCGACGAGCGAACGGCCCGGCGTGCCGGCCTGCTGCACGACATCGGCAAAGCGGTGGATCAAACGATGGAGGGCACGCACCTGAGCATCGGCATCGACCTGTTGCGCCGCTACGGCGAGTCAGAGACAGTCATCCAAGGCATGGAAGCCCATCACTTCGACGTCGATCCCGCCACCGTCGAGGCCGTGCTGGTCCAGGCTGCAGACGCTCTCTCCGCGGCCCGCCCGGGCGCTCGCCGGGACATGCTCGAGACCTACGTGAAGAGACTGCAGAAGCTCGAGCAGATCGCTGATTCCTTCACCGGCGTGAGCAAGGCCTACGCTATCCAGGCGGGCCGCGAGCTGAGGATCATCGTCGAATCGGAGAAAGTCAGCGACGACGAAGCGATCTGGCTGTCGAAGGATATCGCCAAACGCATTGAAAAAGAGGTCCAATACCCAGGCGAGATCAAGGTAACGGTGATCCGCGAGACTCGCGCCATCGAGTTCGCCAAGTGAAGATCCTCTTCATCGGCGATCTGGTCGGCAAACCCGGCAGACAGCTGCTGCAGGAGCGGTTGGCCGACTTGCAGTCCGAGCTGTCGGCGGATTTCACCATTGTCAATGTCGAGAACTCCGCCGCCGGCCGGGGGGTGACACCGGCGCTTGCCGATGAGATTCTGGCGATGGGAGCGAACGTTTTGACCTCCGGAAACCATATTTGGGCCCAGCGCGGCATCGACGATTATCTGGCGGAGGAACCACGGCTCTTGCGCCCTCTCAACTATCCCCTGGAGACGCCAGGACAGGGTATCTTTCGGGGCCGCTCCCGGGATGGCCAACCGGTGGCGGTCATCAACTTGCAGGGCCGAGTCTTCATGCCTTCGATCGACTGTCCGTTCCGCGCTCTTGACCACGCACTCGACGAGCTCGACGATAGCTGTCCGACGATCGTCGTCGACATGCATGCCGAGGCGACCTCCGAGAAGCTGGCCATGGGCTGGTATGCGGACGGTCGTGTCAGCGCCGTGCTCGGCACACATACCCACGTTCCCACGGCCGACGCCCGTATTTTGCCCGCCGGTACTGCTTACTGTACGGATGTCGGCATGAGCGGCCCCTACGACTCGATCATCGGCACCCGCCCCGACCTGGCCCTGCAGCGCTTCCTCACAGCACGGCCGGTGCGTTTCCAGGTAGCCAGCTGCAACACCCGCCTTGCCGGCGTGGTCGTCGAAACGGATCCCGACAGCGGCCACGCCATCACCATCCGCTCGTTCCTCGATCCCCCTGGAAGCCTCAGCGAGGCCGATCCGTGATCTCCCATCCTTCTACCAGCGAGGTGCGAGATCAGCGTAAAGTCTGGACAGTCGGCGAGCTCGTCGCTTCCTCCAGGGAACTGCTGGAGGAGAAGTTCCCCGCCGTCTTCGTGCGTGGAGAGATCAGCAACTTTCACCGCCATAGCAGCGGCCACTGGTATTTCAAGCTGAAAGACGAAGAAGCGCTCCTGGACGTGGCCATGTTCCGCAACGCCAATAGCGCGGTACCCTTCGACGTCGAGGAGGGAATGGAGGTCATCGCTGGCGGCCAGTTGACCATCTATCCTCGCCGGGGCGCCTTCCAGCTCGTCGCCGAGTTGCTCGAACCGGTGGGCTGGGGAGCGTTGCAGCTGGCCTTCGAGCAGCTGCGCACCCGTTTGCATGCCGAAGGGCTGTTCGACGAGCAACGCAAGCGCCCGCTGCCCTTGCTGCCGACCTGTGTCGGTGTAGTCACCTCCGCGAGCGGCGCAGCGTGGCGGGATCTGTTGCGTGTCTGGCGGCGCCGGCGCGTGCCCATCCGGGCGATCCTGACACCCGCGAGAGTGCAAGGGCCGGGAGCTGCACAGGAGATCGCCGCGGCGATAGAAACATTGAACCGTCATGGCCGGGCCCAGGTACTGATCGTCAGCCGCGGCGGCGGCTCGCGAGAGGATCTTTGGGCCTTCAACGAGGAAACCGTCGCCCGCGCCATCGCCGCCTCCGCCATTCCGGTGATTGCCGCCGTCGGACACGAGATCGACACCACCATCGCCGAGCTGGTCGCCGATCGCCGCGCCGCCACCCCGACCGCCGCCGCGGAAATCGTCGCCGCCAGCCGGCAGGAGCTGGTCGGGCGTCTGCTGGCAGCCAGGCGACAAACTGCCTCCGCCCTCTCCCGGCGCCTGCTCGAGGCTCGAGCGAGGCTGAACGATCCCCGCCTCCGGCGGCGCCTCGGCCAGCCAGCCAGCTTGCTGTCGTTCTACCGGCAGCGTCTGGATGACGGCTGGAACAGACTCTCTACCCCCATCGGGACCATCTTGCGCCGGCGCCGCCAGCGGCTGCAGGCAATGAGCCATCGACTGGTTCAGTGTAACCCTCTGGGCTCAGCCCTCAGGCATCGCAACCGCCTCTCGGCAGCCGGCCGCCAGGTCCGTTCCGGCGTCCGCCGCCAGTTGCAAGCGCGCGATGCACGACTGGTCGCCGCGGCGGTGCGCGTCGAAGCCCTGAGTCCCCTGGCCGTGCTGGCTCGCGGCTATTCGATTTGCGCGCGCCGTCGTGATGGCCTCATCGTCCGACGATCCTCCGATGTACAGACCGGCGAGGGGGTCAGGGTTCGCCTAGCGCGAGGCCAGATCGACTGCAAGGTCGAAAGGGTCACCGAAGAAACCGGCCCCGCGTGATGGCATTGGCCTCGCCGAGACAGCGACAACCAGGAGTTCAAGATGACCAAGGCTCCCCGAGCTGACAACAAGGACAACGAACTATCCTTCGACCAAGCTCTCGCGCAACTCGAGGAGCTCGCCGCTAAGCTCGAGGAGGGAGACGTCCCTCTCGAGGATGCGTTGCAGGTCTACGAGCGCGCCGTCGGCCTCTTCACCCTCTGTCGGGGCCGCCTCGACGGCATGGAGCAGCGCATCGAACAGCTATCGGAAGATTTGGACGGCACCCTCAGGAGCGAGCCTATGGACACCGACGAGGCTGCCGAGGATGTCTGAAGATCCGCAGCCAGCCCCCAGCCCGCACTCCTCAACGGATTCCCGCTGCGGGCGCGGCAAAGGGCGGGCTAGCGAACTGGAAGATTTCTTCCGCCGCCAGCGAGAGCAAATCGATGCGGCTCTGGACACGCTGTTGCCACCGCCCGAGGAACCGCCCACGCTGCTGCACCGGGCCATGCGCTATTCCATCTTCGCAGGTGGCAAACGCTTGCGCCCCATCCTCCTGCTGGCCTCCGGTCGCGCCTGTGGCGCCGAGCCCGAACCCCTCCTGCCGGCAGCCTGTGCGGTAGAGCTGGTGCACACCTACTCCCTCATCCACGACGACCTGCCGGCCTTTGATGACGATGATCTGCGCCGCGGCTCGCCGACCAGCCACGTCGTGTTCGGCGAAGCGATGGCGATTCTTGCCGGCGATGCCCTCCACACCCAGGCGTTCCTGCACCTGGCGACCTGCGCACAAGAGGCGCCCGAACCGCGACCGTGGTTGGCGGCCATCGCCGAGCTCGGGAAGGCCGCCGGTAGCCTCGGCATGACCGGCGGGCAGTGCCAGGACCTACAGGCCGAAGGTCAAGCGCTGGACCTCGAATCGATGCGCCAGCTGCATCGGGCGAAGACCGGTGCCCTGCTTGCTGCCGCCCTACGTATGGGAGCACTCATCGGCGGCGCCGACCCGCCAACGCTAGAGACTTTAGGTCGTTACGGCGACGCCGTCGGCCTCGCCTTCCAGATCGTCGACGACATCCTCGACGTCGAAGGCTCCCTCCAGGATCTCGGCAAGCGTCCCGGCGCCGACGCTGACCGCGGCCAGCCCACCTACGTCACCCTGCTGGGCATCGATGGGGCCCGGCGAGAAACGCGGCGCCTCGAAGATGAGGCGCTGGCGGCACTGAAACCCATGGGCGAGCGAGGCGCCGTGCTGGCGGGCCTGGCGCGCTTCATCGTCGAGCGCAGCCGGTGAACAGCCGACGCCTGCGCCTCGACCAAGCCCTGGTCGAGCTCCGCCTCGCCCCCAGCCGCAACCGTGCCCGCTCTTTGGTCATGGCCGGACAGGTCAAGGTCGCCGGCCATAGGGCCACCAAGGCTGGCATGATGGTGCGCGAGGGGGTCGATCTTGTGGTGCTGTCACCGCCTCGCTTTGTCGGCCGCGGCGGCGACAAGTTGGCGGCCGCCCTGGCCGGCTCCGGTATCGATCCCGCTGGCAAGGTATGCCTCGATGTCGGCGCCTCCACCGGCGGCTTCACCGATTGCCTGCTGCAGACGGGGGCCAGGCTGGTGCTGGCCGTGGATGTAGGCTACGGGCAGCTCGACTGGCGCCTGCGCCAGGACGATCGGGTCGTGGTCCTGGAACGCACCAACGCTCGCTATCTCGAACCGTCAACGTTGCCTCGCGATCTCCCGCATTGGCCACGGCTGCTGGTCATCGATGTTTCCTTCATCGGCATCGCCAAGGTATTACCTGCCGTGGGAAGCGTCTGCGACCCCCACGCTGATGCCTTGCTGCTGGTCAAACCACAGTTCGAGTGCGGCCCCCACCAGGTCGGTGCCGGCGGAGTGGTTCGTGATCCGCACCTACGCAGGGCAGCAGTGCGATCGGTGGCCACCAGCGCCCTCGATCTGGGCTGGTCGCTGGCCGGCGCGATTCCCAGCCCCGTGCGTGGCGCGGCCGGCAACTGGGAGTGTTTTCTGCATTTGCGCCGCCCGCCGCCTGCGCGGCCGGCTCCTCATCCCGAACAGACCATCCGTCGGCTGGAGGTCCCTGACGACCGCCAGGATGTCGAACTCACCGACACCGACGCCAGAGGCCAGGAACGACCATGAGTACAGCGTCATCCGGACCCGCGCGCGCTCCCTTCAAGCGCATCGGCCTGGTTGCCAAAGCGGGACAAGAAACCAGCGCCGAAGAGCTCGATCGCCTGGCAGCCTGGCTCGACGATCGGGGAATCGATCTTCTCTGTGACCAGGCCGCAGCCGAGCTGATGCGGAAGCCACCGCCCCGCGCAGAGCGCACCTCGCTGCCTGGGCAGGTCGATCTGGTCATCGTCTTGGGCGGCGATGGCACGCTGCTGTCGGTGGCCAGATATGCCGGCGAAGCCGACGTGCCCGTCTTCGGTATCAACTATGGCAGCCTCGGCTTCCTCACCTCGACACCCAGGGACGAGCTCTACGATGCCCTGCAGCAGCTATTGCGAGGAGACTTCATGCGCACTAGCCGGATGATGCTGCGCGCTAACGTTGACAGCGGCGGGGCCGAGGGCGACATCGTCCGCGACGTGCTCAACGACGTCGTCGTCAACAAGACCTCGCTGGCACGTATCGTCGAGTTGGAGGTGGCGGTAAACACAGACTTCGTCTCGCGCTATCGAGCCGATGGCCTGATCGTGGCAACGCCCACCGGCTCCACAGCCTATTCACTGGCCGCCGGCGGCCCTATCGTCATGCCTTCGATGGAAGCGATCGTGGTCTGCCCCATCAGCCCCCATAGCCTCGCCAACCGTCCCTTGGTACTTCCCGGTGACGCGAACGTCGAGGTGCGGTTGATCACCGCGGACCAGGACATCGTCCTCACCTTGGATGGCCAAGAGGGCATCCAGCTTCCTCCCGGCCGCGGGGTGTCGATCGAGCGCAGTCCTCACCACTTCACACTTCTGCAAACGGGACCCCGTTCTCACTTCGAGATCCTCCGCACCAAGCTCAAGTGGGGCGACCACTGAGGTTAGCCCGCATTTCTCAACGGTTTTCGTCGCGAGGGCGTGGGAAAGGGTGCGGGCGCAACGCAGCGAACGCGCCCTTTGCCGCGCCCGCAGCAGCAAACCGTTGAGATATGCGGGCTAGGGGT
>JBHHYG010000072.1:0-12664 GCA_046757445.1 Acidobacteriota bacterium | reverse complement strand
GCAGCTCTCCGAGCAGCTGGCCGCGCTGCAGCGGATCATCGACACCGACGTGACGCACTTCAACGAGCTTGCGCGTCAGGCTGGTGTGGGCGCTGTGGTCGTCCCGCAGCATTAGGCGGAGCTTTGTATGGATCGCCGGACAGACTGTCCCAGCATGAAGTTGAGGATCACAGGAAGGACCAGAGTCGTAACAGGCCCAGCGACACGCATGTGGCGAAGCGCCCTAGCCGCTATTCTTTCCACGATCGTGGTCGGCGTGCCGAGTTTGGAGGGCATACCGGCACAGGCGCACCTGCCAGCCCAGGACCCGAAGGCTCCCGAGATCCGCCTGTTTTTCCAGGCTACCTCACAGGAAAAGAAAGGGGCGGAAGAGGCGCTGAAGCAGATCGCGGCAGGATGGAAGGACGGCTATGCAGCCATGCTGGTGGATCTCATGGGGCTGATGCGGCCGTCCAACTATGGCGTAAGGAGGAACGACTCGCCCTTCGGGACCAGGGTTGAGGATAGCCAGCTCCCACGATTGCCGAACCCCGTTGCCGACCCATCGGCAATGCCTGACCTCGGATACGATCCGCGGCCACGCCGCAGCGGCATACGGTCACCTGAGCATCCAAGCGCCACAGTCCGCCGGCGTCTGGTCCAGTTTCTAGAGAAGCAGACCAGCCAGCACTTCGGCGACGACCTCAACCGCTGGCGCAAATGGGTTTGGAGGCTTCCCTACGACCCTCATCCCGATTACATGTTGTTCAAAGGCCTGGTTTACGAGTTCATCGACGAACGGTTGCGCGGCTTCTTCCCCCCGACAGCGCACTCCCTGATCCGCCTGGACGAAATCCTCTGGGGAGGTGTCAAGGTCAACGGCATCCCGCCACTCGATCACCCCGACGTGCTCGCCGCCGATGAGGCCGCTTATCTCGGCGACGACAACCTGGTATTCGGCATCGCCTTGAACGGCGAGGCGCGCGCCTATCCAAAGCGGATCATCGCCTGGCACGAGCTGGTACGCGATCGGATCGGCGGGCTCGAGCTCACCATCGTCTACTGCACCCTCTGCGGCACCGTCATTCCTTACGGCAGTGTCATCGGCGGCCAGCTCACCACCCTGGGAACCAGCGGTCTGCTGTACCGCTCCAACAAATTGATGTTCGACGAGAGGACCCACAGCCTCTGGTCGACGCTGACGGGCACGCCGGTGGTGGGCAGGCTGGCTGGTTCGAAGTTGCAGCTCCGCTCTTATCCGGTGGTGACGACGACCTGGGAGGAGTGGAAGACGATCCATCCAGAAACCACGGTCCTGTCACTCGATACCGGCTACGAGCGCGACTATTCCGAGGGCGCCGCCTATCGTGACTACTTCGCTACCGATCGGCTGATGTTCGAGGTTCCGGAGACCGACCATCGGTTGAAAAACAAGGCGGAGGTGTTGGTGATCCGGGCGAACCCAGCCTCGCCCACAGGAGGCGAGCCGAAACCGCTAGCCGTTTCCGCCGACTTCCTCGAGGATCATCCCCTCTACCATACCGAGTTTGCCGGCCATCGCCTGGTTATCGTGACCAGCAGTAGGGGGGCTAACCGCGTCTACGAGGCCGGCGAACTGCGATTCACCTCGCAGCCGGATGGCACCCGAGTCGAAGACGCCAGCGGCCGTCGCTGGAAGGCAACCGAGGATGCTCTGGTGGCTGAGGACGATGCGGGCGAGCGCCTGCCGCGCGTGCCGGCGCACCGGGCCTTCTGGTTCGGCTGGTACGCCCAGTACCCGGAAACGAAGCTCATCCGGTAGTTGGACTCTCGACCTGGGGCAAGAAGGATGCAGAGAGGGACCAAGACGAGACCTCGAGGGCGGATCGCATGAATGGTGCGTGGCAGGATCTCCGCGTGGCTTTTCGTTTCCTCGCCAAGCGTCCGGTATGGACGACGGTGGCCGTCGTGACCTTAGCCTGAACTTCTCAACGGGTCGTGAAGCAAGCGGGCGCAAGGGCCGCGAGCCGTTGAGAAGTTCGGGCTAAGAACGGCCTTGCCAAGGGTGCCTTTCAGCGGCCGCCGGTAGCACTCACTACCTTGAAGGGCATACGCTCGGTCAGCTCCTTGCCGGAGCGCAGGTCCTTGACATGGATCTCGATCTCGTAGTCGTTGCCAGGAGTCAGCTGGCTCATCCGGCTGAGCGGGATCGGTTGTCCGACGGCGAAATACGAGAGCGTCTGGGTAGGCAGACGGGCGACAGCCTGGTGGTCCTTGGCCCGCAGGATGCTGTGCGTGACCTCGAGCTTGGGTCGTCGGGTCCTGGGGTCCGGCCGCCCACCCATAATGAAATAGAGCAGCTGGAGCGTGTCCCGCTTAGTGAACGCCCGGTCGAGATCCAGATCGATGAGCAGGCTCCCCAGCCGGATACCGCGGTAAACCTTGTCGATTTCTAACTGGTCTGTCTGCGGAGTCAACTTCCTGGCCACGACGACGCTGGTGAGCGTCAGACCGCTGCGACCGTATGCCGGCACCTCGAGTTTGTCGCTGAAGGTGCTGAGTCGCCCAGAGGCACGATCCATCACACCCCAGGCCAGCTCGTAGGTTCCAGGTACCAGCGTCACCCCGAAGGAGTGGGTGTCGGTCTCCTGCTCGTCGCCCTCGGCGGCGCTGACCGTGAAGGGAATCGAGAAGCTATAGGCGCTCTCTTTATTGCCCTTGTCGTCGGTTCGCAGAACCACGCCGAAAGTCTTCAGCGCCGCCACCTCTTGACCCGCGGCAGCAACGCTGGCCCCAGCGGCCACGCCCCCCTCAGTGGTGGCATCAGCTGGCGCCTTGGCGCCAAAGGTCAGAGCGCCCTTGCCGACCTCGAAGGCAACCACGGTGAAGGTGTTCTTTTCCGGGGCGGTGAAGAACTCGACCTCATGCTCGAGCGACAAATCCTGTTGTGAGATTCCCTGCTCAATCAGTTGCTGGAGCGCCACAATATCCGGCGCGGCGGTAGCGGCACCGGGAGATGCGCCGGATGCGGCGCCACCGAGCTCCCCGCCCATCGCCCCGGCTTCCAGTAACGGCTGGATGCTGGCCAGGAAGGCATCGTTACTCAGCTCCACCTTGGTTCGCAGCGAATAGTTGCGGCCGGAGAAGCGGATCTCGTCGATCCCTTGCAGGTAGGGGTTGGAGCTGTCGTAGCGCCAGATGAGATCCAGCTGGCCGGGCGTCGGTCCACCACCACC
Organism: Acidobacteriota bacterium; assembly: GCA_046757445.1. Classification (GTDB taxonomy): domain Bacteria; phylum Acidobacteriota; class UBA890; order UBA890; family UBA890; genus JBHHYG01. The sequence goes on along the minus strand of JBHHYG010000072.1, from coordinate 9,470 downwards.
GAAATCGATGTCAGGGGGGTTCTCGCCACCGCCACCGGCGCCACCACCGCCACCGGTGGGCCGGTCAATTCCAGAACCCCGCCCCTTGGGGGGGCGTCTCTCCTGCTCCTTCGGCCTTCCGTAGATGATCAGGACCTTACCCGGGCCGCTCTTGTATCCGGCGCCGCTTTGACCCTCGATCACCCGCTCCGCCGCCATGAGCCGCTGCATGTAGATATCGCGAAACTCGTTCTGAGATGTGCCGGGCGTGGGATCGCGCCGCTCCCAGAACTCCACCATGTAGGCTTGGCGCTCCTCGTTGCTCTTGAGCGCCTTCCATTGACTCTTTTCCTGGGGAGTCATGATCAGGTCGACCTGCTCTCTCCAGGTCTTGAGTGCCTCCGATGGATTCTCTTGCGGGGCGGCCGCGGCCAGCCAGCCACCCATCGCCACGGCGCTCGCCAGAAGGCAGACACCGATCTTCAGGCTACGCAACATAGGAATACCTCCGGTGAAAATGTCGTCCCCCACGAATGCTCACGGGAGGGCCTGTCTCTTGGAACAGTGACCATTTTGGGTAACCGAGGCCCTCTTTCGTGCCCGGCGGATTCTCCGAAACAGTGTGCCAACATGGTCACTTTATTCCCGTCATCAGAACACCGACAACCGACCCGCGTCATCCGTAGCCGCTGCTCCGATCGACGAGCCGATCGGCCAGCTGCCCACGCCTACTGTGGCGGTGAGCCGCGGCACGCTGCCCGCGCCCGGTTCATCCATCGTTTCATCGTACGTCGCGGGCGAAGAAAGCGTAAGGGGCGATCCTCCGGCTTGGCCCATCGACCGTGCCGGCTCTGACACGGGGCGCCTTTAGGCCGTTCAACGCTCAGAGCAGGTGTGGGAAACTGCCGGCATTTCGCACGGTTCGTGGCGAGGGCGCGGTCAGGCCCGCGGAGACAAGGCGCGCGCCGGGAGGGCGAGCGAGGCGTACTTGACCGTACGTCGAGGAGCCCGACCAAGCGCAACGCCATAGACGCCGGCCTCTGCACGCCCGCAGGTGCAGCGCGGTGTGATATGCGGGTTAATGGGGTCGGCGCACAAATTTTTGTTCATATCCGGTTGCGGCGGAGCGACTCCTTCTAGAAATCGCCCCTCTCATCGCTGGGTTCACCCGCCGCGGTCAAGACGGCTGACGGAGGCTGCAATGCAACGGCGGGTCGAGGCCAGATGCGGGACTCATCTGCTGGGCCTGGTGATCCTGTCAACCCTGCTCGTTGTCGCCATGCCGACACTGGGGCACGGGGGCGGTGGGCAGCAGCAACGGCGGCAGGACGGGCAGCAACAACGGCAGCAGCCCGGCTTCGAGGCGACGGTGGCCAGAGTGCGGGTCGACGTGGTAGTCACCGGCGGCGACGGCGAGTTCGTTGGGGATCTCCAAGCCGGGGAGTTCCTTCTCTTCGAGGACGGCAAGCCCCAGCAGATCCGCGATATCCAGCTCGTAGACCTGCTGGCACGAAGCGTCACCCGGCTCGATCCAGGCCATAGGGGAGATAGCCATTCTCCTACAGGGGTAGCACCCTCGACTCCGTCGTCCTCTACGAGAACGACGGCCGCTGTCCCTCCGCGCCCCACCAGCGAGCTCGGCGCGATCATCTTGCTGGTCGACTTGCCGGGGCTCGATCGCAAGTCCAAGAAACGATTCGTCAGCGTCTGGGACAATCTGCTGGCCGAGACCGACGAGCTCAGTATCCCGCGCGCCGCCTACCTGATCGACGAGGACGGACGGCTGCGAGAGCTGGCGCCCCTGACGCTCGACCTCGAGCTGTTGCGGCCGGTAGGCGACATGGTCCGCGCCGTCCCGCTCCGTCGCCAGACGGTCCGCGAAGAGCTCATCGATCTGGCCAGAGAAGTCACCGACCTCGGTGGTCTTCAAATGTACGACTACCGTAACCTGATCGCCGCGGAAGAGTCGCGCAGCCGCGCCAGGGCACAGCGGACCTTCGAGATGCTGACGCAGTTTTGCAACGCCCTGGCGGCGCGGGAGGGCCGTACCGCGCTGGTGTGGATCTCCTCGGGGGTTCAGGTGGCGGTGGGGGGGCCCCTGGCGGTGACGGCGGCGCAGTTCAAGCAGAACCAGGAGGAGCGTAACAGCGCCCAGCCAGAAGACTTCGGCAACGAGCGTACGGATGTGAACCTTCTCCTCCAGTACGACGCTCGCTTCAAGCGCCTCCAGGAGCTTCTTCATCGGGCCGCCAACAGCGCCAACGTCAGCTTCTACACCGTCGATCCGACACGAACCATCGATCTGGTCTCCATTGGTTCCGGCGTCGGAGTCCCAGACCCCGACTCCCGTGCGGTTCTCAGCTCTCCGGAGGTGCGGGACTCGCTGGATGGGCTCAGGGACTCGCTGCGGGATGCCGCGGCGGCCACCGGCGGCCGGGCGTTCATCGGCTGGAGCGATCTGACGGGTGCCCTGCGCGAGATCGGTCGGGACACCGGCAGGTTCTACCTGCTGAGCTACGCTCCGCCGTCGGTTGAGGGGGACGGCAGCTACCACGAGATCCGGGTGGAGGTGCGGCGCAAGGGGCTCGAGGTGCGGGCTCGGGCCGGCTACGTGAATCTGTCGGCGACGGAGCGGCGCAAGCGGGTGCTCGGCGCCGCCCTCGCCCTTCCCGGCACGGCCACAGGATTACCGGTGGAGGCGAGAGTCTTTCGGAGGTGGTCGCGGGAGGGCAAGCCGGCGATACTTCTGGCCGCCGCCGTGGAGGCGACGTCGACGGCGGGAAATCTTGAAGGGAAGGTCGATCCGCCGTCCCTGACCTTCTTCTCCACGGCCGTCGACAAGGACGGCAACAACGTCGGCGAGATCCATCAGGAACTTCACCGGCGAGAGAACGTCTCCGGAGAAGGTCAGGCGGCGGCCTCGAGACCGTTCGTCTACTCTCGTGAGTGGACCCTCGAGCCCGGACGCTACGAGCTGCGTGTGGTGGCCCGCGACGAGGGTAGCGGACGGCTGGGTGGTGGCCAGGTGGATGTGGAAGTGCCGGAGCCCGACCCGGGATGGTCCACCAGCGACCTGATCCTGATCGCGTCGGAGGGACCGCAGCGGCGGCTGCCGGTGGTGGGTAGCGAGATCGTCCGGGGGGAGACGGTGGTAGCCTATCTGGAGGTCTCCGGCGGCCGGCAGCCGCTGGTCTCTGGCGAGATCTTCGATGCCGGCGGCACCGTGTCGTTGCTGCAGCTACCTCCCCTGCGCCTTGGCCGGGACGGGGCAGGCATCTACCGCGGCGCGCTGCCGCTGCCGGCCTTGCCTACCGGGGGCTATACGCTGCGGGTTGTCGTCGACGATCGGCCTGCCGGCGAGCAAAGGGAGTACCTGGTGCCCCTGCGGATTGTCGAGCCCCCAGGCTCGCTGCGCAGCTCTTCGCGGAGTTCGGAGCCGAGGAACCCCCGACCGCTTCCTTAGCCCGTATACGACGATCAGGCCAGGGAGATGATGAGTCGAAGCAGCTGGGAGGAGGTCTACGAGATCGTGCGGCTGATCCCGCCCGGGCGGGTGATGAACTACGGCCAGATTGCCCGCCTCCTGAGCCGGCCGCTGACGGCGCGGGCGGTCGGCTGGGCACTGCATGACTGCCCCCGAGACGTGCCCTGGCACCGGGTGGTGAATGCCTCCGGCGGCTGTTCTACCGATTCTCTGCCGAATACTTCAAGCGGCTCGCAACGGGCGCTGCTGGAGGCCGAGGGCGTCGAGTTTGGCGCCGACGGTACGGTAGATCTCGACCGCTACCGCTGGGTCTCGGAGTAAGGATCGGGAACCGGCTTGCAGCCCTACCCCTGCCGCCACCATTGTCGCCGCCAGCAGGATGCTCGGTCACCGGCTGCGGAAAGCCGCGTTCGCGTCCATCCCCTCTTACTTGCCCAGCCGGCGAGATCTATTTAGGCTCATTCACTTGAAGAGTTTCCTGCCAGCTTAGCCCAAACTGCTCAACGGCTCGTGAAGCGAGCGAGCGCAAGGGGCCGCGAGCCGTCGACAAGTTCGGACTAGGGGAGCGAAGGCTCCAATGAGGGTGATGCGGAGGCGAGAGGAGGGGCTTCGTTGCGACTTGCCCTGATCGGACTGGGCCGGATGGGTTCGGAGATCAACAGGCTGGCCCGGGCGGGCGGCCACGAGATCGCGCTGGCGCTCGATGTCGACGCCAACCCGAAGGGTGCCGGCCTCGGCCAGGAGGCGCTCGCCGGCATCGAGGTGGCCATCGACTTCAGCGTCGCCGGCGCCGTGCTCACCAACATCCGCCGCGTCGCCGAGGCAGGCGTGCCGATGGTGGTCGGCACCACCAGCTGGTATGAGCGGCTCGACGAGGCTCGTCAAATCATCGAGACCGCCGGCACCGGGCTAATCTACGGCGCCAACTTCTCGATCGGCGCCAACCTCTTCACCCGCCTCGTCGAGCAAGCGGCCCGCCTCTTCGATCCCTTCACCGACTACGATCCTTATCTCTTCGAGCACCACCACCGGGGCAAGGCGGACGCCCCCAGTGGCACAGCGCTGCGGCTGGCAGAGAGGGTGATCGACTCGATGCAGCGGAAAAGCCGCGTGCAGGCGGGAAACCCCGACGGCGAGATCGCCGCCGACGCCCTACACGTCGCCAGCCTGCGGGCCGGCGCCGCCTTCGGCCAGCACCGGGTGGGGTTCGACGCCACCACCGATAGCGTCGAGCTGGTGCATACTGCCCGTGGCCGCGAGGGCTTCGCGCGGGGAGCGCTACTGGCGGCCGAGTGGATCAAGGAGAGGCGGGGGTTCTTCAGCTTTTCCGAGATGCTCGATGAGCAGGGTGAAGGCGAGGGCTGATCGAACAACCTCAGCGGCGACGGTCAGCAATCCGGCAAGCAGAGCACGCTGGATTCCGACACCACTCGGGCGTTCGAAAAACGGCAGCGGCGACGGCCAGCAAGCCTGCGAGGAGTCAGTGGCGAAGAAACGAGGAGCGTGCGCATCAAGGTCTCGACGGTAACGTCCGTATTCAGGAAGGGAAAAGGCGCGATGGCGAAAAGGAGAGTCAGATGAACGAGAGGTGGAGAGGCACCTTCACGGCACTGGTGACACCGTTTCGAGCCGACCTCTCGGTCGACGAGGAACGCCTCGGAGAGCTCGTGGAGCGGCAGGTGGAGGGGAAGGTAGCGGGGCTGGTGCCCTGTGGCACCACCGGCGAGGCCGCCACGCTCACCAACGAAGAACATCTGAGGGTCGTCGAGCTGGTGACCGAGCGCGCCGCCGGCCGGCTGCCCGTCCTCGCCGGTGTGGGGGGCAACAACACCGACAACGTCATCCTCCTGGCCAGGAAAACGGAGTCGCTGGGAGCGCAGGGCGTCCTCGCCGTCGCCCCCTATTACAACAAGCCGACCCAGGAGGGAATGTTCCAGCACTTCACCAAGATCGCCGATTCGATCGGCATCCCCCTGATCCTTTACAACGTCCCCGGCCGCACCTCCTCGAACATCCTGCCGGCGACGGTGCTGCGCCTCGCAGAGCACGACAACATCCACGGCATCAAGGAGGCCTCGGGCAGCCTTCCCCAGGTGATGGAGATTCTCGCCGGTCGGCCCGCGGGCTTCCGCCTGCTCTCCGGTGAGGACAACCTCACCTTGGCCATGCTCGGCCTTGGCGCCGACGGCGTCGTCTCGGTGGCCTCCAACGAGGTGCCGCTGCTGATGAGCGAGATGGTGCGCGCAGCGCGGGCCGGCGACTTGCAAGCGGCCCGCGCGCAACATTTCCGTCTGCTCGATCTGATGAACGCCAACTTCATCGAGACCAACCCGATCCCGGTGAAGGCGGCGCTGGCGATGATGGGGCTCATCGAGGAGCACTACCGGCTGCCGCTGGTGCCGATGGAGGCGCAACACCGCGAGCAGCTGCGAGGGCACCTGCAGGGGTTGGGGCTGATCGAGGGCTGAGCAATGGCGGCTAGGCATTCGGGGACGGGAATCGCCGGCAAGACCAAGGTGCGAGGAGGAGGCGATGCCAGGCATCGAGCCTGAGACGGTGAGCGAGTTGCAGAAAGCGGTCGAGGAGCTTTTCGAGATGCCCGACGCGGCGCTGCCGGCAGAAGCGGAGAGCATCTTCGCCGAGCTGCGCAACAAGCTGGCCTGCGGCGAGGTGCGCGCCGCCGAGCCGGACGAGGATGGCTGGAGGGTCAACGCCTGGGTGAAAAAAGGTATCCTGCTCGGCTTCCGGCTCGGCCACATCGAGGAGGTCGCGGTGAACGCCGGCCTCGCCTTCGTCGACAAACATACGCTGCCAACCCGTCGTTTCCGAGCTGTTGACGGCGTGCGGGTGGTGCCGGGAGGATCCTCCATCCGCGACGGCGCCTACCTCGGCCGCAACGTCGTCTGCATGCCACCGATGTATGTCAACATCGGTGCCTACATCGACGAGGGCACGATGATCGACTCGCACGCCCTGGTAGGTTCCTGCGCGCAGGTCGGCAAGCGCGTCCATCTCTCCGCAGCAGCGCAGATCGGCGGCGTGCTGGAGCCGGTCGGGGCGATGCCGGTGATCATCGAGGACGGGGTGCTAGTGGGCGGGAACTGCGGCGTCTACGAGGGAACGGTGGTGAAAAGGGACGCGGTGGTGGCGGCCGGCACCATCCTCACCGGCTCGACGCCGGTCTATGATCTCGTCCATGAGAGGGTGCTGCGCGGCGGCCCGGGCTCGCCACTGACCATTCCCGCCGCAGCCGTGGTGGTGCCGGGAAGCCGGCCGGCCCGGGGAGAGCTGGCGGCGCGCCAAGGACTGCACCTCTATACACCCCTGATCGTCAAGTACCGCGACCCCGGCACCGACGCAGCCGCCGCCCTCGAGGAGGCGCTGCGCGACTGACATGCGACCGCGGCCATCAGCACGACTCGAGGAAGTAGGCATTTCCCTGATCCGCCAAGTCTTCGACGCGGCGCCACCCGAGGCCATCAATCTAGGATTGGGTGAGCCGACCTTTGACACACCTGGCGCGATCCTCGCCGCCGCCCACGCCGCCCTCGAGCGGGGCCGGCTCGGCTACACCGCCAACGCCGGCCTCCCCGAGCTGCGCCGCGCCATCGCCGCGCGGGCGGACGCCGGCCCGGATGAGGATTCGGTCTGCGTCACCGCCGGCGCCAGCGAGGCACTGCTGGCCAGCATGCTCGCCCGGCTGGGGCCGGGCGATGAAGTGCTGGTTCCCGATCCCGGCTATCCCGCCTACCCGGCCATCGCCCGCCTCGCCGGCGCCAAGCCGGTGGCCTACCGGCTTCGGGCCGAGGAGGGCTTCCGCTTCACCGCCACATCGCTGGCCCAGGCGGTGACCGCGAAGACCCGTGCCGTCGTTCTGAACAGCCCCGCCAACCCCACCGGCACGGTGATTCCTGCCGACCAGCTCGAGCAGGTGGCACAGCTTGCCGCCTGCCACGACCTGCTGGTGATCTCTGACGAGGTCTACCGCGAGATCTACTTCGGCGAGCGGCCTGCCTCCTACCTGCAGGTCAGCGCCGACGGCCTGATCATCGGCAGTTTGTCGAAGATGGCGAGCATGACCGGCTGGCGGCTGGGCTGGGTGATCGGGCCGCCAGCCATTATCCGGCCGATCACCGTCGTCCATCAATACGCCGTTACCTGCGCGCCAACCCTCTCGCAGATGGCGGCGCTGGCGGCCTTGGGCGACGAGGCCACCCTGCAGCTCGAGGCCATGCGCAACCGCTTCCTTGCGCACAGGGATCTGATGGTCGAGCGGGTGCAAAACCGGCTCGGGTTTCCCTACCTGCTGCCGCAAGGGGCCTTTTACCTGCTGGTCGAGGCGGCCCCCGTAGGCAACAGCCTGGCGGTGGCGCTGGAGCTGCTCGAGCGCGCCCGGGTGATCACCGTGCCCGGTGCCGCCTTCGGCCAGCAGGCCGATCGCTTCCTGCGGCTCTCGTTTTCGGCCTCCAAGGACGACATCCGCGAGGGCATCGATCGACTCGCGGCCTGCTTGCGGTGATCGACGTGGCGCCGACCGGTTGACGACGTCGCGCTGGCGATGTATATACATCATATGATCCGCACACAGCTCTATCTCGACGAGACAATCCATGCACGCTTGCGTGAGCTGTCGCGCAAGCAGGGGCGGACCATCTCCGAGCTGGTACGGGATGCTCTACGCCGCGCTTACGGAGCGGACGGTCCCGGCCGCCGCATCGCCACGCTGAGAGGCATCGAAGGTCTATGGCGCGATCGCCAAGATCTCGCAGAGACGGACACGTTCGTGAGGCAGCTCCGCCGGGATACGCATCGAGTCCCGAAGCGGAGCTGACCGGAGTCCTCTACGATTCCGACGTCATCATCGAGATCCTTCGGGGTAGCGGCCGGGTCGTGGGGGCGGCAGCCGCCCTCGAGGGTGCCGGTGTTCCCACCTATTGCACGGCTGTCTCCTGGGCGGAGATCTACGCTGGCCTCCGCCCCGGCGAGGAGACACTGACCGAGTCCTTTTTCCAGGCCCGCGGAGAGGTCCTGCTCGACGCCACTACCGGTCGCCGAGCCGGCTATTACCTCGCCCGCTACCGCGGCTCCCACGGTATCGAGATCGCCGATGCGCTGATCGCCGCGGCGGCCACCACCGCCGGCTTGCGGCTCTGGACGATGAACCGGCGTCATTACCCGATGCCGGACCTCGAGTTCCACGAGCCGTGAACGGAGGGCGAAGGCAATCACAGCCAGCCCAACCCGGGCAAGGATGAGAGGGCTCCGCTACAATCGCAGTCGCGAACGCTTTCCTTGCGAGCGAGCAAATGAACCACGCGCAGCGAAGAAAGCTCGTATCCTGCAGCGAAGGAGCGATCTCATGAAGCGGTACACGGTCTGTGCTCTTGTAGCAGCCTTGACTCTGGTATCCGCCGCTGCTACCCAGGAGCCGATCGATCAGGCGATGGTGGCGCGCATCCGCGAGGAGGGCCTGCAGCGATCGCGGGTCCTGCAGACCTTCAACCAGCTGGTCACCGTCTTCGGCCCGCGGCTGACCGCCTCACCGGCCTTCAACGCCGCGGCCCGCTGGGCCCGTGACCGGCTCGGGGAATGGGGCCTGGCCAACGCCCACCTCGAGTCCTGGGAATTCGGCCGTGGCTGGACGCTGGAGAAGCTCTCGATCGAGATGATCGAGCCCCGTTACATGCCGCTGATCGGCTATGCGACCGCCTGGAGCCCATCCACGCAGGGAAGGATCGTCGCCGAGCCGGTGATGCTAGGCGAAGTTGCGACCGAAGAGCTGGCCGGCGACCCGCAGGCGGCACTGGCCCGCCACCAGGGCAAGCTGAGGGGAGCGATCGTCATGACCGAGCTGATCGAGACCCGCTTCATCCGCCAGGATCGCCCCTCGCCCAAAGACCAGCTGCAGGAGGAAAGGCGAGCCGCGGCCGGGCCGGATCGAGCCGCCGCGCAGGCGACAGCTGAGCAAGATCGCCTGCGGCAGCAGCGGCGGCAGGAGTTCGCCCGC
>JBHHYG010000071.1:0-12665 GCA_046757445.1 Acidobacteriota bacterium | reverse complement strand
GAGCGCGCCCTTTGCCGCGCCCGCAGCAGCAAACCGTTGAGATATGCGGGCTAGCTGACGAAGCTGCTTGTCCTGCCTAAACTGCAGCGCACGAGCCTCGAAGTCAGAATTCTCGGGCGGCGGTGAGTTGTGTGCGGATCGGGTGTCGACGTTGCGCACCTGGACATCGAAGCGACTCGCAAGTTCACGGGCGGCTCCGGCCCACGGTGCGTTGCCGGCAACGAGGAGTAACGCTCCACCTCGGCCCACCCAGGCGACCACGCTGTCGATCTCATCTTCCGAAAAAGCCCGAACCGCCGATTCGGGGCTCCACTTCCACCAGTCGTAGTCCCGGTCTCGCCACTCCTCGAGCGGATGCGCGTAAGCGTTCGCGATGACGAGTATGTCATATCCCGAAAGAACCTCGGGCGAGAAAGGCTCGCGGTTCGTCGACACGCGGTACCCGTCGTTCTGGATCAGCCGCATGAAAGGTGCGGCGCCCTCCGAGGCAGTGAGGAAGTTGTTGTGCGCCTCGTCGTACCCAACAATGGGACCGTCTGCGGCGTATGCGGGGTCGGCGACCAGCATTTCGATCTTCGAGTCGCGAGCGTCGAGACGGACCTCGTTCGAGGAAGCGCTGACGCCCGCAGCATTCTTGGCCCGCACCCGCAGGTAATAGACACCCGATGACAAGTAAGGTAGTTCGTAGCTGGTTGTCGCGTTGCCGATATCGATCTGTGCACGATTCGCGACGCCCGGAAACCAGCCGACCTCGAGGATGTACGAGCTCGGCGCGGGGCTACCGGTTGGCGCGTTCCAGAAGAGCCTGCCCTCGGGAGGGTAGCTCCCGGGCCGCTCGAGGGCCAGTATCAAGTTCATCGGAGGTCCGGGTGGCGTCACCTCCGCCGCTGGTTCTTCCACTGCCTCGCCGGCGGGGGGTAAGAGTTCGAAATCTTGTTCCGAGAGAGTCGCGTTTCGAGCGATGGCGCTCAGCCTAACCTCTTTCTTGTCTCCGTTGTGGTATTGCAGCTCAAGGTCCGAAGGGAACCACTCCCCTTCCACCAGCTGCAAGGTCAGCGCCGCCCAGCGTTCCGCCACCTCAGTGGCTTGTCGTGGCCGCAGCACCAGACGATGTACTGGCGCGCCGACAGTGGCCACCATGATACTGCTGTCGAGCGAAACTTCGAACAAGTCCCTCAAGTTCGACATCGACACGAGCTGCAGCGCCAAGAGCACGTCGCCCTCCGCCCAAGCCACGAGTGGCAGCTCCTGCAGCCGACGCGTGCCCTCGGAATCAGGCAAGACACGAACGAGGTTGCCATCGACTATGGCAGTCGTGCGGCTTGGCTTCGTCAACGCCAAGCGCCAGCGATCAGGCGCGAGATACGAGAGCATGCCCTCGCGCGTCAGCCCCCAGCTGGAAAACGGCGACTGCTCGAAGAAAAGAACTCGAGCGCGAAACGATCGCGTGGTCGCCACGGTGGCCTCGTAGGCCGCGACGATCTTGTCGAGATCCACGCGCTGCGTAACGAGCGGCACAGGCGAAGCTACGAAAGCGAGAAGAACCGCCCCGACGAGAGGTCGCTTGGTACCCATTGTATATGCCGTCTCAGAATTGCATAGTCTCGAGCTCTTCGTGCAACGCCGACCTAGGACTCCATCGTTGACGGTCCAGCTGGTGCCGCTAGCTACCAGTCAGCTCGGCGCTGGCGCTGAGCCTGACGGCGGCGGCGGCGGCGCGCGGCAGCTGCCTTGAGTCGCTTCGCCTCGCTCGGCTTGACAAAGAAGCGCCTCCTGCGCAGGTCCCTGAGGATGCCGGCGCGCTGCACCTCGCGTCTGAACTTCTTGATCGCCCATTCCAGGCGATCACCCTCCTTGAGTCTTACCTCGACCATAGCCTCTCCGATTCATGAGGGTGTCGCGCTCAGCAGGCGACCCCTCGCCTCCCTACTCCGGCCCCTGGCAGAGGGTCCAGGAGCCAAAAGAAACGGGATCGCCCCGTCAGGGGCGATCCCGTAAATCTCACGCCTGAGCGAGCATCAGCTCAGCTGTCAAGCTTGGAGACGTTCTCGGCCGCAGGGCCCTTCTGCCCCTGCACGAGGTCGAACTCCACTCGCTCGCCCTCAGTCAAAGTCTTGAAACCACTGCCACTGATCGACGAATGATGGACGAAGCAATCAGCTTGTCCGTCCTCGGGCGTGATGAAACCGAAGCCCTTGGCGTCGTTGAACCACTTCACCTTACCGGTGGTACGCATCTACCGTACTCCCTGTGTATTGGCGTCGTCGGAGTCCGGGGCTGCCGTACCTACCGACTACTACCGACTACTGTCAATCCGCGGAATCGAAGCCCAACGCCGGCGACGCTGTCGCACGGCGGAGTTGGCTACAGACCCGGCGATTCTCCCAGGTGACAACAAAAAAGGACCTACGCGTATAACCAGGTCCCTCATGCTGTTCGCTGGTTGAGACGCGTCGACTCGACGCGCTTGTCGCACATTGAACGTAGCATAACCGCCTCGATTTGTCAAAACCATGTGATATCGTCTCTTTTCCCCATGGAAACGGCTCGACGGCCACGAATCTTTCCCACCGCTACCGGTGGAGAGGTGCCACACCATGCATGGGGATTCCCCGCTTCCGGACACTAGATGAGGGTGGACCGTTTCCGTGCCTCGAGGCGCCGTCATCACAACCTCGACGGGGCCTGCCTGCCGGAGCTGTCCTGGCGAATGAGTCGCCTGGTGACAGCCGGAACTCTGTTGGCGGCGGTCCTCGGCCTGGCGGCCGGCCCGCAGGCCGAAGCCCGAGGCGGCGGTGAGCCAGCCGCCGCGCAGGAAGGCGAATGGCGCATCTTCAGGGGCGGCCCACAGCTCAGGGGCATCGCCTCCTCTGAGCTGCCGGCGGAGCTTTCGCCGCTGTGGATCTTCAAGGCCGGTGACAGCATCGAGTCCAGCGCCGCCATCGCCGGCGGCATGGTCTACGTCGGCTCGCTCGACGGCTTCCTCTACGCCGTTGACCTGGAAAGCGGCAAGCTGCGCTGGAAGTACCAGGCGGCCCTGGAGATCAAGTCTTCCCCGTCGGTATTCGGGGGCACCGTCTACTTCGGCGACGAGTCGGGAGACTTCTACGCCTTGGACGCACTCACCGGTGAAGAGAAATGGATCTTCTCCACCGGCGCCGAGATCATCTCCTCTGCGAATCTCGCCGACGGCTCCCTGGTGTTCGGCTCCTACGACAACTACATCTACTGTCTCTCTGCCGAGGATGGGTCTCTGAAATGGAAGGTGGAGACATACGGCTACGTTAACGGCACGCCGGCCCTGGTCGACGACAAGGTGGTTTCGGTCGGCTGCGACGGATTTTGCCGGGTCTTGCGACTGGAAGACGGAAAGCTTCTCTCCAGCGTGGAAGTTTATGCCTATGTCGGCGCCAGCCCGGCGGTCATCGACGGCAAGGCCTACTTCGGGACCTTCGAAAACCAGATGCTGGCTATCGACCTCAGCAGCAGCAAGGTGCTGTGGGAGTACGAGCATCCGATGCGAAAGTTTCCCTATTACTCATCCGCGGCGGTCACCGCCGACCGCCTGGTGGTCGGCGGTCGTGACAAGATGCTCCACGCCCTCGATTCTCGTAGCGGCGATTCGCTATGGACCTTTCGTACCAGGGCCAGGATCGATTCCTCACCGGTCATTGTCGGTGACCGGGTCTTCTTCGGGGCCGGCTCGGGCGAGGTCTTCGCACTCGACCTGAGCACCGGCAAGGAGCTTTGGAGGTTCGAGACAGGTTCGTCGATTGCCGCCTCGCCGAGCGTTGCAGCGGGACGGTTGGTGATTGGCACCGAAGACGGCGACCTCTACTGCTTCGGATAGAAGCACTGGCGACGAGGCGCGGAAAAAGGAGATGATCGAGAGGGTGCGCGTGCAGCAACGATATGCCAGCCCGCCACCTCGATGGAGAGGCACGATGACGCTGAAAGCTCGACCCGAATGGAAACCGGCCGGCAAAGCGACACTCCGCGCCGTGCTGGCGGTCTCCTGTCTGCCGATTGCTTCAACCCTTGTGGCGAACGCCACGGGGTCGCGCTCTCCGAGAAGCCCGGCACTGGAGGAGGCTCCTCGGGCGACGCAGAGCGATTGGCCACAGTTTCGCGGCCCCAACCGCGACGGAATCTCATCGGAGACCGGCTTCCTCGAGAGCTGGCCCGAGGACGGACCGGAGGTGATCTGGAGGGTTCCTCTCGGTGAGGGCTTCTCCGGTATCTCGGTCGCCGGAGGGCGTCTCTACACCATGTACGGCCGGGACCGTATCGAATACGTCGCCTGCCTGGATGCCGACAGCGGTGAGGAAATCTGGCGCTTCCGCTCCGACGGCCTCTACCTCGATCCGCAGGGAAACGGCCCTCGCTCGACTCCGGTCATCGACGGCGGGCTGATCTTCGCACTTGGCGCCAGGGGCAAGTTGCACGCCATCGACGCCGACACCGGCCACCTGGTCTGGGGTCGTGACCTCAAAGCCGACTACGGAGCCTCCGGCCCCACCTGGGGATACGCCACCGTGCCGCTGGTCGAGAACGACCTGCTGCTGGTCGATGTCGGGGGTAGGTCGGGCAGCTCGATCGTTGCTTTCAACAAGGCCGATGGCAAGGAGAAATGGCGCTCCCAAAACGACTTGCCAGGCTACGCGGCACCGATTGCCATTACCGTCGACGCCGTGCGTCAGGCTGTCTTCTTCACCGGCAGGTCGGTCGTCTCCCTGGCCCCGGAAACCGGCAAGATGTACTGGAAGATTCCGTGGAGGACCTCCTACGACGTCAACGCCGCCGCCCCTGTCTTTGTCCCACCGGACAAGCTCTTCGTCTCTTCCGGCTACGACACCGGCGCCGCCCTGCTTCATATCGAGACTTCGGGGGAAAAGGTGACGGTCGAAGACGTCTGGCGAAGCCGGGTGATGAAAAATCAGTTCAGCAGCTCGGTTTATTTCGACGGTTACATCTACGGCTTCGACAACAGCATTCTCAAGTGCATCGAGGCCGACACCGGTGAGATGATGTGGCGAGCGAGAGGCTTCGGCCATGGCTCGCTTTTTTATGCCGACGGAAACCTGATGGTGCTCGGCACCCACGGCACGCTGGCACTCATCGAGGCAACTCCACGGTCCTACGTGGAAAGAGCGAAAGCCAGCGTCCTGAATGGGAGGACGTGGACCGTCCCCACGCTCGTCGATGGCAGGCTCTACCTGCGCAACGAGACCGAGATGATCGCCCTGGACTTGACTGGCTAAGCGGCCGGAGAGCGAAGAGCAGCTTGTCACAGGAGATAGCGTTGCGCCGGCCTCAGTGTATCTGCGTTGCCATGGCATGCGCCCTTTGGCTCTCGCTGCCGGTGCTGGCCTGGAGCCAGGAGGAGCAACAAGCTCAGGCCGGAGACAAGGGGCAAGGAAAACAAGAGCCACCGAAGATCAGAAGCAGCCATTTCGTTTTCGTCGAGGGCAGCCTCCCCTATATACCCACCTCCAACACCATCGCCACCAAGCTACCCCTGGTGCTTCGTTTAACGCCATTCAACGTCGGCATCGTCACCGCGCCGCTCTTCAAGGAGCAGGGCGGAAGGGTGCTCTCCGATGCCCTGGAAAACGTCAGCAACATCAGCATCCAGCCCGGCTTTGGCGTGCACGACTTTTTCATCATTCGAGGATTTGACTCCCTTTCCAGCGGTCTCATTCTCACCGACGGGGCGGCCGAGCCCGAGGCCACCTTCTACCAGCTTTACAATGTCGAGGCGGTCGAGGTTCTCAAGGGCCCGAGTGGTTTCCTGTACGGCAGCAATCCACTGGCCGGTGCCGTCAATCTGGTGCGCAAACAGCCGCTGCCTAACACGTCGACCAGTTTTTCCGGCACCGCCGGTAGCTTCCAGAACTACCAGGGGACATTCGATTTCAACTTCGCCAACCCCAGCGGCGAGTACTCGTTCAGGCTGAACTCTCTCTTGCGCGACGCCGACAGCTACCGGGACGACAAGGACAACCGCACCAGCGCCGTCAACCCGGCATTCAGATGGAAGATGAGCGACAATAGCTCGTTGAACCTGAACTTCGAGTTCGTCGACGCCGATTTCACGCCCGACAGCGGTGTGCCCATCTTCAATAACGAAGTCCCCGGCATCCTCCTCACCGGCAACTACCAGGCGCCCTTCGATACCTCCCAGCAAGACATCTTCCGTTTCCAAGCGGATTTCGAGCACACCGTCAACGATTCGATCATGGTGCGCGACAAGTTCTATTTCCGTGACCTCGACTGGCTCTCCAACGGCACGCTCTTCAACGGTGTGTTTCCCAAGTTCGACCCCGCCGCCTTCCAATCCAACCTGGTCGTCAACCGGAGCCTCATTCTTCTGGACGACCGGCAACGGTTTACCGGCAATCAATTCGAGGGAATCTTCAGCTTCAGCACCGGGTCGGTGGATCACAACCTACTCGCGGGCCTGGAAGTCCAGCAGCTCTCCGACGACTTCACGCTCGACGTTGCTCGCCTGACGGATATCGACCTCTTCAACCCGGTCGAGCTCGCCAGCGGACCGCTGACCTTCATACCCGGGCAGTCTTTTGCCGGTGATTCGCGGAACTTGATTGCCGCACCCTATGTTACCGATCAGCTTCGGTTTTCGAACAAGTTCCAAATCTTGCTGGGCGCCCGGCTCGACGCCGTCGATTTCGAGGATTCGGCGAACTCGGTGAGCCGCGACGACAAGAAGGTCAGCCCGATGGTGGGCGCCGTTTTCTCCCCCACCGGGAACCTGTCTCTTTATGCCAATTTCTCGCGCTCCTTTGCTCCGCCGTCAGCGCGCGTGCAGAACGGTAAACGAGTACCGGAGAAGGGCACACAGTTCGAGGGTGGCATAAGGACACGACTCCTGGATGACAAGGCGCAATTCACCGCCGCCGTCTATAATCTCGAACGCGACAACATCGCCATTCCCGATGACAACGGCTTCACACAACAGGTAGGGGACCAGCGCTCCCGAGGCCTCGAGCTGGAGTTTACAAGCGAGCCCACGCCCGGCTTGCATATTGTAACGTCCTACGCCTACAACGATGCGGAGCTCACCAATTTCACCGAGCAGATCTTCGACTTCTCCGGCTTTCCTCCCAGGCTCGCCACCGTCGATCGCTCCGGCAACACGCCGGCATTCGCACCGGATCATCTGGTGAACTTCTGGATCGGCAAGAGCTTTCGAAACGGCCTCGGCGTCGCCGGCGGCGGCCGGTACGTCAGCGATCAATTCATCGGCGAGGACAACCTGTTCGTCATCGATGATCTGCTGACCCTCAATGCTGCGGTTTCCTATTCACTCAAGGACTTGCGATTGCAGCTGAACGTCAAGAATTTGACGGACCGTGATTCTTTCAACCGAGGCTTCGGTGTCAACTCGGTGATTCCTGCCGATCCAATCACCGTCTTTCTCGGCCTCAGCTACCGCTACTAATGTTCCTGTTCATGAGTACGTTAACGTCTGCGGTGAGCGCCTGGAGCGCCGACGACGCGGTGCCGTAGCCATCGGGCAGGAGGTGCGCCGCCACCACCTGCAGGGCGGGCGCTGCTACAGGCCTGACCATCCCCAGAAGCTAAGAAGGAGATAGCTTTGAAGGATTCAAGACCGATCCGCTGGCTACTCTACGCAGCACTGCCGATCGCCTACCTGCTGCACAATGATCTGTGGTGGTGGTACGACCCCCGCCTGACCCTCGGATTGCCGGTCGGCCTCACCTACCACATCGGCTTCAACATCGTCATCTCCATCTTGATGCTCTTGCTGGTCAGATGTGCCTGGCCGTCCCATCTGCGGCACCCAGGCGATAGCGAGGAAAAAGAAGAGTGACCCTCGCCGTCATCGTCGCCTACCTCGTGCTGGTGCTCGCTATCGGTGCCTTCAGCCACCGCCTGTTTCGCGGTACCGGCGAAGATTACTTCCTCGCCACGCGCACCATCGGGCCGTTCGTGCTGTTGATGTCGTTGTTCGGCACCAACATGACCGCCTTCGCTCTTCTCGGAGCCTCCGGCGAGGCATACCGCACCGGAATCGGGGTGTTCGCGTTGATGCCGTCGGCAGCCGCGCTGGTCATACCCACGATATTCTTCTTCGTCGGCACCCGTCTGTGGGCGCTCGGTAAGCGCCATGGATACATCACTCAGGTCCAGTACTTTCGCGACCGTTGGGGCTCTGAGAGCCTCGGGCTACTGCTGTTTGTCGTCCTTGTCGCCCTGGTCATCCCGTACCTGCTGATCGGCATAATGGCCGGCGGCCTGACCCTCAATCAAGTCACCAGCGGCAGGGTCCCCGAGTGGGCAGGAGGCCTGCTGATCTGCCTGGTAGTGATGACCTACGTCACAACTGGGGGGCTTCGCGGCACAGCCTGGGCGAATACTTTTCAGACCCTAGTGTTCATGATTCTCGGTGGCGTCGCCTTCTTCTACATCGTCGGCGAGATGGGCGGCCTCGCCAAGATCATGAGCCAGCTGTCGGACCAGCATCCGGAGTTGCTGATCCGGGGCGACAAGTTCCTGCCCATTCGCGTTGTGACCTACTCCTTGATCCCACTGTCGGTGGGAATGTTCCCGCACCTGTTCATGCATTTTCTCACCGCCCGGAGGCTCGACACTTTTCGTACCGCCGTGGTCGCGTACCCCATCTGCATCGCCATCGTCTGGGTGCCCAGCGTGTTGTTGGGACTGTTCGGTAATCTCGATTTTCCCGGCCTCTCGGTGCCGGCCTCGAATTCCATTCTCGTCCGCCTCATCAGCCGGTACGCGCCGGGACTGCTCGCGGGCCTCTTGGGGGCCGGAGTCTTCGCCGCCGTCATGTCTTCTCTCGACTCCCAGGTGCTGTCGCTCGGCACCATGTTCACCCAGGATATCGTGCGTCACTACGGCTATCACGACCGCATGAGCGAGAAGCGGCAGGTACTGGTCGGCCGCCTTTTCGTTGCCGGCATTCTACTGTTTGCTTACGTCCTGTCCTTGTTTTCAACCACCACGATCTTCTCTCTCGGCACCTGGTCGTTCACGGGGTTCTCCTCGCTTTTCCCCATTGTCGCCGCGGCCCTTTTCTGGAAGCGGAGCACCAAAGAGGGAGCCTACGCGTCGATATTGAGCGTCATCGTCCTGTGGATCTATTTCTTCTATCAGGGCTGGGGAAATGCCGACTATACAGTGGGCGGCAGTGGGGTGATGGCGGTGGCCGTGATCATGCCTGCCGCGGCGGTGGCGATGATCTTGCTTTCGTTGATGACGAAAGCCCCGTCCCCGGAGGTGCTGCAGAAGTTCTTCGCTCCTCGCCCCGCATGCCCGGCTCTGAGGTCGAGTTGAGGATCGCCTACATCACCGCCGGCGCTGCGGGCATGTACTGCGGCAGCTGCCTGCACGACAATACGCTCGCCGCGGCACTGCAAAGAATGGGGCACGACGTGGCCCTGATTCCGACCTACACGCCGATCCGTACGGATGAGACCGACGTCAGTATCGGCCGCGTTTTCTACGGCGCCCTCAATGTCTATCTGGAACAGAAGCTGGCTCTCTTCCGTCATGCCCCGGCTGCCGTGCACTGGCTGTTCGACCGCCCGGCGCTGCTGAACTGGGTATCGGGCCATGGGGTCTCGGTCGACCCCCATGACCTCGGTGAGCTGACCCTCTCCGTCCTGCAGGGCGAGAAGGGCCGCCAACGCAGAGAGCTGGAAGAGTTGATCGGCTGGCTGAAGAGTTCCTTCAGTCCCGATCTCGTGCACATCACCAACTCGATGTTCCTGGGGCTTGGAGGTCCGATCAAGAGGGATCTCGGCGTGCCTGTGGTCTGTTCGGTTCAGGGAGAGGACATCTTCCTGGAAGACCTGATCGAGCCTTACAAGAACCAGGTACACCAATTACTCTGCGCTCACGCGAACGACGTCGATGGCATCATCGCCACCAGCCGTTTCTACGCTGATTTCATGGCCGAATACCTGCACATCGCACAGAAGAACATCCGCGTGGTCAGACTGGGTATCAAGCTCGAAGGCCACGGCGAGGGGCCGGAGAAGCCGGCCGGAAGGCCCTTCGTCGTCGGTTATCTGGCGAGGGTATGCCCGCCGAAAGGACTGCACCTGTTGGTGGAGGCCTTCCGTGATTTAGCCAATAGAGTGGGCCGGGAGGAGGTCGAGCTGAGGGTGGCCGGGTATGTGTCGAAGGGTGACCGCCGATATCTCGATGGCATTCGCGACCGGGTCGTTGCATGGGGCTTGGGAGATTCCTTCGAGTATATCGGCGAGGTGAACCGGGCCGAGAAGATCGAATTCCTGCAAGGACTCGACGCACTGTCAGTGCCGACGACGTACAAGGAGCCGAAGGGCCTGTTCGTTCTCGAGGCGCTGGCCAATGGCGTGCCTGTCGTCGAGCCGCGGCACGGGGCTTTCCCGGAGCTGATCGAGGCGACAGGGGGAGGGCTCCTCGTGGAGCCCGACTCGCCCAGCTCCCTGGCCGCAGCGCTCGCGACCCTGCGGGAGAATCCGGCGCTCCGAAGCCAGCTCGGTCAACAGGGGCGACGAGTCGTCGAGAAGCTCTATTCGGATTCGGTGATGGCCGAGGCGACCTTGAAAATCTACCGAGAATGGACCTACAACGGGTCGTGAAGCGTGCGGACTCTAGGGTATGCTAGCCTGCATATCTCATCGCCCTCCTGCTGCGGGCGCGGATAGGCGCGCGGCGACGTAGCGCGATGAGAAATGCGGGCTAGCGGCACAGAACACTGCGATGAAGGGGGTTCCGATTCCCTGGGCCTTCGCCGATCTGATCGAAGAGAACGAGGCGTCGATACCCTCATGAGACTCGAGCTTGCCGACGTCACCAAGAGCTTCGACAGCCGAAGTCTTCGTGTCGAAGTGTTGCGAGGCATCTCCTTCGCCATGGAATCGGGTCAGTCGCTGGCCATCACCGGTCCGTCTGGCTCGGGCAAAAGCACCTTGTTGCACCTGATCGGCACACTCGACAAACCCACCTCGGGGAGTATCCAGATCGGCGGCAAGAATCCGTTCACCTTTCCGGAGCCGAAGCTGGCGAAGTTCCGCAACCAATCCATCGGCTTCGTCTTCCAGGACCATCACCTGCTGCCCCAGTACTCGGTTGTGGAGAATGTTCTCATTCCCACCATGGCCTTCCCCGCTCCCGATGGTTCCTCGAGAGAGCGAGCCGAGGAGCTGCTCGCGAAAGTAGGCTTGTCGCACCGCCTGGATCACTTGCCTGCCGAGCTTTCGGGTGGCGAGCGCCAGCGGGTAGCCATCGCCCGGGCATTGATCAACGCCCCTGACCAGCTACTTTGCGACGAGCCCACCGGCAATCTCGATATCGAAACGGCCGACACGGTCGCCTCGCTCATTCTCGAGCTGCACCGCAATGAAGCAAACATCCTCATCATCGTCACCCATAGCCTCGAGTTGGCAGCGCGATTCGAGCGCCGTTTCGAGCTCCGGGAGGGACGTTGCTCCGTGGCCTGACTCACTTCTGGCGCATCAACCTGGCAGTGCTTGCCGGCGCTGCAGTCAATACCGCGGTCCTCACCGGAGCTTTGCTGGTGGGCGACTCGGTGCGGGGCAGCCTGCGCGATCTCACCCTCGACCGGCTGGGGAGCATCGACGAGGTCCTGGTGGCCCAGCATTTCTTCCGTCAGGAGCTGGCCGAGGCGCTGGCCAGCCGCAGCGCTTCCTCCCTCTATGACGAGGCTGTAGCCCCGGCCATCCTGCTTCCCGGCACCGTGGTGCAGGCCGACACCAGGGCCCGCGCTTCGAAGGTCAGCGTCCACGGCATCGATCATCGTTTCGAGGAGTTATTCCCCAGCCCGACCTCGAGCGACTTTACCGCATCAGCCGCTACTCGTACCCCCGACAGCACGGACTTCTCTCCGCCCATCAGGCTGGACTTCCACCAGCAACCCGGACAGATCTTCCCCTCCATCATCATCAACGAGGCGCTGCAAAGAGAGCTTGACGCCCGCATTGGTGATCCGATCTTGGTCTACTTCCGCCTCGGCAAAGAGGTCCCGCAGGAAACCCTGCTCGGCGGCAAGGATCCCGAAGAGCAGGTTGGCACCGTACGCTGCACCCTGACCGCCGTGATTCCGGATCGAGGCCTCGGAAGGTTCGGCCTCTCCCCGCACCAGACCTTTCCCCTCAACGCATACCTCTCCCTCGAGCAGCTGCAGCAGGCCGTCAATCAGGACGGCAGGGCCAACGCTCTCCTCGTTGCCCGGGGTGGCGATCACCGCACCGTTTCTTCTTCTGCTGCTGACGCTGCCGCCTCATCGCCTGTCGCTTCTTCTTCTCCTTCCTTCTCGACCACCGATGCCGGCGCCGCTTCCGAATCTCTTCTCCGGCAGGTCCTGACCCTCGATGACCTCGGGCTCGAGACGCGCTGGACCACCGGCCCGACTGCAAGGCATGCCGACGGGGAAGACGACAACCGGGCACCGGCCAACCTGGTGGTGGAGAGCCGCGAGCTGGTTCTTCGACCCAGTCTGGTGACGGCCATCGAGGACGAGACCATCGAGCCGCCGACCCTCGTCACGGTCTTGACCGTCCCGGCCCTTTCGAGCGATCCGATCTGGAACGGCTTCGATCTGGCGGACGTGGACGCGGCTCTTCCCTACCCGATCGCCGGCTTCTACC
>JBHHYG010000070.1:0-12746 GCA_046757445.1 Acidobacteriota bacterium | reverse complement strand
CACGGGCACGAGCTCGAAAAGCGTCCAGCTCGGCGGCCTGGGAACGAATCACTTGCACCAGGATGAGACAAGCGCTCAGCAGTGCAAGCGTCAGCCACCTCATTGGACTGCGCATGGTTATGGCTCCTTGTTGGGCACCGGGACCTGGGTTGGGCCTGATCCTTGGCGCACAGAATTGCTTTTGATGATTTGCTAAGTGGTGTAGCGAGCCCGGCGCAACCCCCCCGGCCGGGTGCCTTTGAACCGCACGACCCAGGTGGGCTGGAATAGCGTGGCCGCAGCGGCCAACCCCGCATTCCCGATGGGGCGGGGTCGTCATTGTCAATAGATCAAGTGTAGGGGGTGGTGAGGGGGGTGGCAAGACAAGCGGCGAAGGGTAAGTGATCGGGAAGCCTCTTGTATGAGAACAAACGCTAGATACTTATCCTGGGCTGCGATAACTGCGTATAAATGACCACAAGTGCTCACCGCTGTCAGCAGCCTGGCGCTTGTGCTCGGTTTGACAGGGTCCCCGCTGCGCGTCGATAATCGCAGCGGCGGCGCCCGGTGCCCAAGCGATTCGGGGCTTTTCCTTGCATCAACGAGAGGGGCCACACGAGCTGCCCACCGGTGCTTGCCTCCAGGACGCTCCTGACACCCCGACGCCGCTCCTGAAGCAACCACGATTCGCCGCGGTGCTGAGCCGCGCCCCCTTCGAAGGAGACTGCATATGCCCGCCCGGGTCGCCATCAACGGCTTTGGCCGCATCGGCCGCAACACGTTGCGTGCCGCCCGCCGAGATCATTCCGACCTGCAGTTCGTCGCTCTCAACGACCTCACCGATGCCGATACCCTGGCCCACCTGCTGACCCACGACTCCGTCCACGGTCGATTCCCCGGCAACGTCGAGGCGGGCGACAGCTGCCTGAGGGTCGACGGCTCGAGCCTGAAGGTGCTTTCGGTGCGGGATCCGTCACAGCTGCCGTGGAAGGAGCTCGACGTCGACATCGTCATCGAATCGACGGGTCTCTTCCGCCATCGCCAGGCGGCGCAGAAGCATCTCGATGCCGGCGCCAAGAAGGTGATCATCTCGGCGCCCGCAAAGGATCCGGACCTGACCATCTGCCTGGGGGTGAACGAACAGCAATACGAGCCCGACCGTCATCAGCTGATCTCGAATGCCTCCTGCACCACCAATTGTTTGGCGCCGGTGGCGAAGGTCTTGAACCAAGCATTTTCCCTCGAGAAGGGTTGGATGACGACCATCCACGCCTACACCAGCGACCAGAGGCTCCAGGACCTGCCCCACAAGGACTTACGACGGGCGCGGGCGGCGGCGGTGTCGATGATTCCAACCACCACCGGAGCCGCCAAGGCCGTGGCCTTGGTTCTGCCCGAGCTGGAGGGCAAGCTGGACGGCTGCGCCGTCAGGGTACCGGTAGCCAACGTCTCGATCGTCGACCTGGTGGCTCAGGTGGGCCGCCAGACCAGCGCCGATGAGGTCAACGACGCCTTCAAGGCAGCTGCATCGGGCCCGCTGGAGGGAATCCTGGCGGTTTCGGAGGAACCGCTGGTTTCGGTCGACTTCAACGGCAGCACCTACTCGTCGATCGTCGATGCCGGCTTCACCAGCGTCGTCGGTGGCACGCTGATTCAAGTCATGTCCTGGTACGACAACGAGATGGGGTATTCGACGCGGCTCAAGGACCTCACCGAGTACGTCGCCGAGCGCCTGTAGGTGGCCAGAGGCTCGGCCGAGGCGCTGGCGGGCAAGCTGAAGCTCGCCGACCTCGAAGTGAGCGACCAGAGGGTCCTCGTGCGAGCCGACCTCAACGTCCCTGTGCGCGAAGGTGTGGTTGCTGATGAGACGCGCATCCGCGCCACTCTGCCGACCCTGCGCTGGTTGTTGGAGGCCGACGCCGCGGTCATCCTCATGGCGCACAGGGGTAGGCCTCGGGGCAATCCCGATCCAGCCCTCAGCATGGCGCCCGTGGCGGCCGCCCTCGAGCAAAACCTCGGCGTTGCCATCGAGCTCTTGCCCGACTGCGTAGGTGCGGAGGTAGAAAGCCGCGTTGCGGCGCTGCGCCCCGGGCGGGTCGTGCTGCTCGAGAACCTCCGCTTCCATGCCGGCGAGACGGCGAACAGCCCTGATTTCGCGCGCAGCCTGGTGGCGCTAGCGCCCCTCTATGTCAACGATGCCTTCGGCGTGGCCCACCGTGCCCATGCTTCCGTCGTCGGTGTGCCGGCTATCTCGGAGAAGGCGGCAGCGGGCCTGCTGCTGGAGCGCGAGGTGGAAATGCTCGGCAAGGTGCTGGCAAGGCCAAAGGCCCCCTTCGTGGTGGTTCTCGGCGGCGCCAAAGTCAGTGACAAGCTGGCGGTCATCGAAAACCTCCTACCGCTCGCTGACCGGCTCCTGGTCGGCGGCGCCATGGCCAACGCTCTGCTGGTAGCCAAGGGAGCGGAGATGGGCATCTCGCGACTCGAAGAAGGTTCGGTCGATCTGGGCGCTCAGCTGCTGGCGCAGGTGGCCGGGCAACCGGTGCAGCTGCTGTTACCGGAAGACTTCGTCGTCGCACCGGCGGTGGATGAGCCCGGCGCCGCCAAGGAGGTCGAGCAGGTGCCGGCCCATTCGATGGTCCTCGATATCGGAGCGAAGACGCGGGCGCAGTTCTGTGAGGCCCTGGCCGACGCGCGGACGGTGGTCTGGAATGGTCCCATGGGCGTCTTCGAGGTCGGCGCTTTTGCCGCCGGCACCTATGCTGTGGCCAGGGCAATCGCCGCCCTTGGCTCCGGGGCGCTGACCGTCTTGGGTGGTGGCGACACCGCCGCCGCCGCCGCCGCCGCGGGCATCGGCGATCAGGTTACCCATATGTCGACGGGCGGCGGGGCGTCTCTCGAGCTGCTCGGCGGTATCATCCTGCCCGGGGTCGCAGCGCTTACCGACCGGTCAAGGGCGGATTCGCCACCAGAGCCGGCCTCGGCGATGGGCGGTCAGGAGGAATGCCATGGTTGAACCTAAACCGTTCATCGTCGGCAACTGGAAGATGCACAAGACCATCGCCGAAACGCGATCGACGTTGAGCGAGCTGCGGGTGGCGCTTCAGGGAGCTGCGGCGGTGGAGATCGGCGTCGCGCCGCCCGTCCCGTCGCTGGCTGCGGCGGCGGAGGTTGTCGCCGGCAGCCCGATTCAGGTCGTCGCCCAGAATATGCATCATGCGGAGGAAGGAGCGTTCACCGGTGAGGTCTCACCACGGATGCTAGTCGATGTCAGCGTCCGCTACGTGATCCTCGGGCATTCCGAGCGCCGCGCCCTGTTCGCGGAGGACGACGAGCTCATCGCCGTCAAGGTGCGAGCGGCCATCGCCCACGGCCTGGCCCCGATTCTGTGCGTGGGGGAGAGCCTGCAGCAGCGTCAATCGGATGAGACGATGGCGGTGGTCACGGCGCAGCTGGCAGGCGCCGTCGAGGGTTTGCGCGGGCCGGCCTCGACGTCGCTGGTCATCGCTTACGAGCCTGTCTGGGCCATCGGCACGGGATTGACGGCGACCCCCGAGCAGGCGCAGCAGGTTCATGCCGGTATCCGCGCTTGCCTTTCCGACCTGCTCGGTGCTGGTGTTGCCGCCGCCGTCCGGATTCAATATGGGGGTAGCGTCAAGCCGGGTAATGCAGCCGGTTTGCTGGCACAGCCGGATATCGACGGTGCCCTGGTGGGTGGTGCCAGCCTCGAGCCCGAATCCTTCGCCGCCATCGTTGCCGCCAGCGGCGGCAAGAAAGCAGGGGCGGAGGGGGAGGGTTGAGCGGCGAGGACCGTCACCGTATAGCCCACGCTCTCTGGGCGCTGGCCCTGAATACCGTACCGGCACCGGTCCTGCACCTGGTTTATCTGCGTTGTCGCGCCGCCTCTGCTCTGATAAATTCATAGTCGATCCTGAAGTTCCGTGGTCCTTCCCGATTTCGAGGAATCGTGCATCATGGCAACCCTGCTCCTCATTCTGCATATCATGGTCAGCCTCTTCTTGGTCTTCGTCGTGCTGTTGCAGTCGGGGCAAGCGGCCGATCTGGCCGGCGCCTTCGGTGGCGGCGGTAGCCAAACCGCTCTTGGCATGCGCGGCGCCGCCACGCTGCTGCAAAAGTTGACGACCACCTCGGCGGTGATCTTCATGCTCACCTCGCTGTCGCTCGGCATCGTCGGTCGCCACCAGTCTTCGGTCATCGAAGGCCTCGAGCAGGAGGCACCGGTCAGTGCTCCGGCCAACCCCGCCGAGCCGGCACCCCCGACGCCGCAGGGGCAGCAGCAGGAGACCGATCGGCAGGGCTCGGGCCAGCAGCCGGATTCCGACCAGAGTGCCGGACAACGACAGGGCTCGGGCCGGCAGCAGCCCGGTTAGAATCCGGTCGGCAGCGTCGCCACTTTCCTTTTTCGCCAGTTTTGGGTGCCGAAGTGGTGGAACCTGGCAGACACGCATGGTTGAGGGCCATGTGGGCTTAGTCGCCCGTGGGGGTTCGAGTCCCCCCTTCGGCATCGGCTGTTTTCGCGCTGGCCGCAAACCCGCTATGGGCAAGGGATGAGACGGACACGCAAACGTAAGGCAAAGGAATCGTGCGCCACAACCGGCGCGCCAGGAAGCCCAAGACGGGTTCTTGCTTTCTTTCCTATCTCTGGACTGAACCATGACCTCTGAGCCCACGAGCATCTCCCGTACGGTCGTGCTGGCCCGGCCGCGCGGCTTCTGCGCCGGTGTCGAGCGGGCCGTGGATATCGTCGATTTTGCCTTGGAAGTGTATGGGCCGCCGGTGTACGTGCGCCACGAGATCGTCCACAACCAGTACGTGGTGCGCGACTTCGAGGCTCGCGGCGTGGTCTTCATCGATGATCTCGCCGATGTTCCCGACCATAGCCTGGTGATCTTCTCGGCCCACGGCATCCCCCCGCGGGTGCGGGACGAAGCGGCCCGCCGCGGCCTCAAGACCATCGACGCCACCTGCCCCCTGGTCACCAAGGTGCACCATGAGGCGCTCCGCTACGTCCGCGAGGGTCGCCACATCCTGCTGGTGGGGCACGCTGGCCACGTCGAGGTCGAGGGCACCATGGGCGAGGTCCCCGGCGACGTGACGCTGGTACAGACTGCCGAGGAGGCCGAACGGGTCGAGGTGCCGGATCCGGGCCGGGTCGCCTACCTGACCCAGACGACGCTGTCGGTGGACGATGTCGCCGATGTTCTCGAGGTTCTCGAACGCCGCTTCCCTGAAATCGTCGGGCCGGCCAAGGACGATATCTGCTACGCCACCCAAAACCGGCAAGCGGCGGTCAAGGCCATGGTCCCTCGCGTCGACGCCATCTTCGTGGTCGGGGCGCCCAACTCGTCGAACTCCAATCGCCTGGTCGAGGTGGCAGAGGCGGCGGGGTTGCCGGCCTACCTGGTGCAGTCGCAGGCCGAGATTCGCGCCGAATGGCTCGCCGGCTTGAGGGTTGTGGGGGTGACCGCCGGCGCCTCGGCGCCCGAGACGCTGGTGCAGGATATCGTCGAGACGCTACGAGGTCCCGAGGGCAAGGTCGAGGAGATGGAGGCGGTGCCGGAGCGAGTCCAGTTCCCCATGCCGGACGAGCTGGTCACGCAGATGCAGGAGAGCGGCCGCCACGCTGCAACCGGTGCGCGGGCCTCGCGGGTACGCTGGTACTCTCCCCCCGCGGCGAGGAGCGTGTCCGAGTAAGGGGTAGGGTGTCGTTACCAGTCTCCTACCCCTTACTCGGACGCGTTCCTGCGACTACATCATTCTCTGGAGGATCCGCTCGGCCTGCGCTTCGCTCAGTCCTAGCGGCCGGCGGGCCAGTGGCCCGCCTTCCTTGAGCACCGGCTCCAGGTCGGAGAGCGTCGGCCGGCGGATCTGGAGAAAGACGCCGATGTAGATGGTCTCGCCCCAGGCCATCCCCTTTTCGCAGGCCGCCTTCCAGTCGCTGGTGTCGTGACCCTCGTCCTCGAGCTTCTTGACCCGCGGTCGGAAGAAGGCGTAGTCGTTGTCGTGGTTGAAGGTGACGCAGGGGGAAAAGACGTCGATGAGGGCGAACCCCCGATGCTCAATCGCTTGCTTCATCAGCGTCTGCAAGTGCTTGGGGTCGCCGCTGAAGCCGCGGGCGACGAAGGTGGCGCCGTTCATGATCGAGGAGGTGATGGGGTTGACCGGCCGCTCGAGGTTGCCGAAGGGCGTGCTCTTGGTCTTCATTCCCATCTCGGAGGTCGGTGAGATCTGGCCGGTGGTCAAGCCGTAGATCTGGTTGTCCATGACGATGTAGGTGAGATCGACGTTGCGGCGCGCGATGTGGGCGAGGTGGTTGCCGCCGATGCCGTAGCCGTCGCCATCGCCGCCGGTGGTGATGACGGTGAGCCGGTGATTCGCCAGGTGGGCGCCGGCAGCCACGGCCAGGGACCTGCCGTGCAGGGTGTGCATGCCGTAGGAGTTGAAGAAGCCGGGGAAGTTCGACGAGCAGCCGATGCCGCTGACGGTAAGGATCTGGTGGGGCCTCAGGCCCAGCTCGGCACAGGCGCCCTGCAGGCTTCGCAGCACGCCGAAATCCCCGCAGCCGGGGCACCAGTCCGGGTCGACCTTGCCCTTGAAGTCCTTCGCCGTCAGCTCCCGGAACTCTTTCTCTTCGACGGTCTTGGTCGTTTCAGCGCTCATCCGGGGTCTCCCTATACCATGATTTCCTGTGTCGGAACGGAATGATCGGTCTTGCCGGCCAGCTGTTCTTGTACACCGCTGACGATCTGGTGGGGCATGAACGGCTCGCCATCATACTTGCGGATATGGCCGTCGGCGCTGATACCGGTCTCACTGCGCAGGTAACGGTAGAACTGGCCGCTGTAGTTGTTCTCCACCACGATTGTCCGTTTGGCGCGAGAAAGGATGTCGATGACCGCTTGCGCGTGGAAGGGAACAATCCACTTGATCGGCAGATGGTTGACCTTGATGCTCAGCGCAGCGAGTTGTTCGATCCCTTCCTTGATGACACCGTAGGTTGAGCCCCAGCCGACCAGCGTCACCTCGGCATCCTCCGGGCCCTCCAGCTGGGGTGCCTCGATCTCCCCGGCCACTCCCTCGAACTTGCGGGCCCGTTTCTCCACCATCCGGCGGCGCTTGTGGGGGTTGGTGAACTCGTCGGAGATCAACACGCCGTCCTCGTCCTGCTCGTCGGTGGCGACGACGTGGGCGTAGCCCTCGAGGCCCGGCAGGGCGCGCGGCGAGATGCCGCTGTCGGTGAGCTTGTAGCGCCGGTAGCCACCGCCCTCGCGGGTGGCGGGATCGGCCAGCCCGCCATCGCCGCCGGGGTTCGGCTCCATGATTAGCTCTCCCCGGTCGATCTGCGGCTGCAGGTCGATGGTCTCGGGGTCGACGCTGAACGTCCCCTCCGAGATCAGCAGGTCCGAGAGCACGATGCCGGGGCACTGCGCCTTCTCCACCAGGTTGAAGAGCTCGGGAATGGTGTTGAAGGCGTCCAGGGCGCTCTTCGGTGCGACGATGAAGCGCGGGAAGTCTCCCTGACTGGCACCCAGCGCTTGCCACAGGTCACCCTGCTCGGTCTTGGTCGGCACTCCTGTAGAGGGGCCGGCTCGCTGGACGTTGATGAAGACGACGGGCACCTCCATCATTGCCGCCGCGCCCATCGCCTCGGTCATCAGCGCGAAACCGCCCCCGGAGGTGGCGCACATCGAGCGGCAGCCGGCGTGGGCGGCGCCGATGGCCATGTTGGCGACCCCGATCTCGTCCTCCACTTGGCGGACCATGATGCCGAGCTCGCGGGCGTTCTTGGCCATCCAGTGGAGCACCCCGGTCGACGGGCTCATCGGATAGGCGCAGTAGAACTTCACCCCCGCCGCCGCACCGCCCATGGCCAGGGCTTCGTTGCCGGCCCATACCGCCAGCGGCTTGGGGCCGGTGGGTACCGGCTCCGGGAAGGGCTCGAAGTTGGCGCCGGCGTGGTCGAACCCTGCGCGCGCGACACCGACGTTCTGGTCGACGACCTGCTGCCCCTTGCGCGCGAACAACAGCGCCATGGTCTGCTCGAGAGCCTGAAACTCCAATCCCAGCAGCGCTGTCGTCACACCCAGAAAAACGGTGTTCTGCATCAGCTTGTTGGGGTTCTTGTCGGTCAGCTCGCCAACCGGAACGGGGCACAGCTGCACACCCTCGCCGGCCTCGCCGGCCTCGACGTTGTCGCTGTTGAAGATCACCCGCGAGCCGGCTCCCATGTGCGTCAGATGCCGGTCCATGGTGTCCTGATTCAGGCACATCAACAGATCCAGCTTGTCGCCGTGGCTGGTAACCTCCTGGTTGCGGATGCGCACGGTCAGGAAGATATGGCCGCCGCGGATGATCGATTGGTAGGCGTTGTAGGCGTACAGCTGCAGACCCCGGCGGATCATCGAGCGGGCGAGAATGTTGCCGGGGGTGGCAATGCCCTGGCCGGCCGCACCGCCGATGGCGAGCGCAAAATCGAAACCTTCCTTGCTCATGAGCAGGCTCCTGTCCTATCCGACAGCAGGGGTCCGCCTTTCAGTCTACATCCGCAAGGATACCGATGCGACCGAGGCGTTACTGGAGGGTGGCCTGGATCCAGGGCCGCCAAACGGCGGCGGGTAGCAGCTGGATGATGGCGTGGGCGGTGGCTTTCTTGTAGGCACGGTCGAAGGCCCGGCGGTCGTCGCTGCCGAACTTCTTCTCCCGCCAAGCACCGATGCGGGTACGGCGCTCCAGTTGGTCGCGGACCTCGACCAGCACCTCGATCGCCCCCCGCTCCTCGCAGAATCCGCCCCTCTCGGGAAGAACCAGCAGCGTGCCCAGGCGCTGGGCCTCACGCACGATCGTCGAGGAGAACAGCTCAACCTCGCGAAGTTGGCGATAGATCTCCTCCTCGGCCCACAGATCGACCAGCTCGGGCAAGGTCAACTCTTCGAGCAGATCGCCACCGACCATCTTCCGATCGATTTGCATGATTCGCCGTAACCCCGCTCTGGTAGCGAACTCCAGCCAGACTGCTGGCCATCATAGAAGGGTTTCCCGAGGAGCGTCAAGCGGGGAGCCGCCGCCGTCGCCAGTGCAGATCGTGCGCAATCTGCGCTCGTCAGCCGGCCCGGCGTGGCTCGCCTCTACCTCTCTCAGGCCGGCGTGTGGCGGCTCACAGGTAGCTGCCAGCCCCGGTGGGTGATGGTCGGCGGCGGCATGCTAGACTCTGTCGTCATGGTCAGTGAGATCGGTCTTATGGCGTCGTTTCTTGCCGGCGTGGTGTCGTTTCTTTCGCCGTGCGTGCTACCCCTGGTGCCCGGCTATATGTCGTTCATCTCCGGTGTCTCCCTGGATGAGCTACGCGCCGAAGATCGGCGCAGCGAGATCTCCAGGCTGATCCTCATCAACACCTTGATGTTCATCGTCGGCTTTTCACTCATCTTCATCGCCCTGGGCGCCTCCGCCAGCTTGGTTGGTCGCGTGTTGTTGTCGAACCAGCGGATCCTCCGCTACGTCGCCGGCACCATCGTCATTCTGTTCGGCCTGCACCTGGTCGGCGTCTTGCAGCTCAAGTGGCTGTATCGTGAGAAGCGCTTCCATGGCCCTAGGGTCGCCAGGGGTCCGGGCGGTGCCATACTGCTGGGCCTGGCCTTCGGAGCGGGTTGGTCACCCTGCATCGGCCCTATCCTGGCCGGGATCCTCGCCTATGCTGCCACCCAGGAGACCATGTGGGCGGGCATCGGTTTGCTCGCCGTCTACTCGGCAGGGCTCGGGATCCCCTTCCTGCTGACCGGCATCGCCACCCAATACGCCTTGAAGCTCTTCGACAGCGCCAAGCGGTTTCTGTGGGCGGTCGAGAAGGTGGGCGGGCTGTTGCTGATCGGGGTCGGCCTGCTCATTTTCACCAACAACTTCCTCATCCTCAGCCGCTATTTCTCCTTCTTGAACCGCTTCGCCCTCTAGCCTGCATATCTCAACGGCAGTCTGCTACGGGGGCGGCCAGGCGCGCGTCTGCGGCGTTGCGCTTGGCTCGGGTGCTCGACGTACTGCAAGAGTAGGCCTCTGCGCAGCCCGCACCGGGAGAGGTACGTGCCTCGACCCCGCTGACAGGAACCAGGCCCGCGCCCGTAGCAGGAGGGCGATGAGATATGCGGGCTTGTAGCGCGGGGTTTCTCAACGGCAGTCCTGTTTTTGGGGCGCACGGTCGCAGGATGTTCGTCGGCTTTGCTACCATCGTTTCGATGGATGATCTTTACTTGCTGATCGACGATGCGCTGGCGGCGGGCAAGCCGCTCGCCCTTTCCACCGTCATCGGACGGCGCGGCTCGCTGCCCATGAGCCGCCGCGCCAAGATGATTGTCGGTGGAGATGGCAGCATGGCGGGAACCGTCGGCGGCGGCTGCCTCGAGGCAGAGGTCTATGCCGCTGCCCGGCGTGTGTTGGAAACCGGTTATCCGGTGATCGGTCGCTACCTGCTGACCGAAGTCGAGCAGGGGACCGAGGGACATATCTGTGGCGGTACGGTCACCATCCTCACCGAGCCATTGTTGCCCGAAGGGACCACGCCGTTGCTCTATGCTCGCCTGCGGCGTCTGGCTGGGTCCGGGCGCGGTGCCGTGATCGCCACCCAGCTACCGGTCGGCAAGGCGATCGAGCCTGGCCCTGGCTGTGGAGTTGCCCGAGGCGGCAGGCGGTTGCTGGTCGAGGACGACGGGTCGAGCCACGGTGATCTCGACGGCGCCCTCGCCGACAGCATCGTGATTCATTGCAGTACGGCCTTGCAGCGGGGACAGCCGGCGGTAGTAGAGGCCGACGGCGGGGAGACGGCAGCCAGCTCGCGGTCCGCACCGCGATTCTTCATCGATCCTCTGGTGCCGGCCCCTACCGTGGTGATCTTCGGTGCGGGCCACTGTGGTCGAGCCATCGGCCGGGTGGCCAAGCTGGCCGGATTCCATGTGCTGCTGCTCGACGACCGGGCGGACTTCGCCGATGCCGAACGCGTGCCATGGGCCGACTCGGTGCGCGTCGTGCAGTTCGATCGGGTACTCGAGGAGCTGACTCTCGACGACCGGCACTACCTTGTGATCGTAACCCGCGGGCACCAGCACGACTTCGCCCTCCTTCGCCAGCTCATCGGCAAGCCCTGCGCCTACCTGGGGATGATCGGCAGCAAGCGCAAGAAGTTGATCTTCCTCGAGAAGCTGAGCCAGCAGGGAGTGCCTCAGGAGCAGCTGGCCAAGCTGATCTCTCCCATGGGTCTGCCCATCGAGGCGGACACCCCTGAGGAGATCGCCATCGCAGTGGTGGCGGAGATGATCGGGGTGCGCCGCCAGGCCCCCTTACTGGCGGCAGCAGATTCCCACCGCTGGCTACCGGGAGGATCCCCGCCGCCGGCAGCGGGATAGGGGGCCGAATGATCGAAGGGCATGGTTGCCGCCGACGGTAGGGACCCCACGGCGGGCTCTGGCGGTGCCGGCTCCGGCCACAAGGTTGCCGGGCTGATCCTAGCTGCTGGTGCCAGCCGCCGAATGGGCTTTCCCAAGCCGTTGCTGCCATTGGCGGGGCGAACCTACCTCGAGCACATCCTCGATACCCTGGCGACCTCTCCCGTCGATCCGACCTTGGTGATCCTCGGACATCGC
Source organism: Acidobacteriota bacterium (assembly GCA_046757445.1). Lineage (GTDB taxonomy): Bacteria > Acidobacteriota > UBA890 > UBA890 > UBA890 > JBHHYG01. The sequence goes on along the minus strand of JBHHYG010000070.1, from coordinate 1,125 downwards.
GCCGAGGAAATCCGTGCCGCCGTTTCCTGGGAATTCGGTCGGCCGCTGATTCATCGGGGCTGGCGGCAAGGCATGCTCAGCAGCCTGCAGGCGGGCCTGCGGGCTCTCGAGACGTGCGAGGCCGGCCCGAGGCGCGACCATGTCGAAGCCGTGCTCGTCGCCTTGGTCGATGTTCCCCTCTTTTCCCTGGCCTCAGTGCTGGCCTTGCTGATGGCCTTCGAGCGCACCTCGGCACCGATCTTGGTACCGGTGCATGAGGGCCGTCGGGGGCATCCGGTTCTCTTTGCTCGGCGGGTGTGGTCGGATCTTCACGACGCGCCGGCCGAAGCGGGGGCGATAGCGGTGGTCCGACGGCACGCCGCTTCCGTCATCGAGGTGCAGGTGGAGGACGAGGGGATCTTGTGGGAGGCCGACACGCCGGAGCAGCATCGCCGTCTCAGGCAGCGTCGTTGTCGCTGAAGCCGAGGAACTGGCGGGCGTTCTGCTCGATGATCTCGTGGCTGCGCCTGTCCCCGAGGTTCAACGCCAGCTCGTTGATCACCTTGACCTGCTCCTCGAGCCACTGGTCCCAGCACTGCTGGCATATCGAAGAGACGACCTGCGCCTTGAGCTCGGCGCGGAAAGGAATGCGGCCGGAAATCGCCTCGCGAGTCTGCCCGCATCGGCTGCAACTCACCGCTGTGCCCATTCTCGTTCCTCGTCGGTACCGTCGGCATGGGCGCCAGCCCGCCAGCGTAAATCTCTACTCTAGTGACTTCGCGGCGGCCTGACAATGAGGGCACCGAGCGGCCGGCCGATGGCCTGCTCGGGCGGCTGGATGCCGAGGATGGCGCAGACTGTGGGAGCCACGTCGATGTTGTGCACGATGGCGACATCGACCGCCCGGCGCACACCTGGTCCGGCCAAGGCGAAGGTCGCCTGCAGTTCTTGGCGGCGGGGGTCGAAGCGATGTACGCCGGTCGGTTCGACGGACGCCACCGGGGGTCCCGTCAAGTCGGCCGCGGTGGTGTCGCCAGCGGCAAGGTCGAAATAGAGGTCGCCGCCGGTCGGGCCTCCCAGCTCCGACGGCCTCCAGGTGGAGGTCACCACCGCAGCGCTGCGTTCGAGCACCTCTTGGCCACCCGC
>JBHHYG010000069.1:0-12748 GCA_046757445.1 Acidobacteriota bacterium | reverse complement strand
GCCCGCGTGCAGCGGTGCCCCGAATGTCTTGGCCACACGCCGTGCCGCCTCGAGGGCTCCAGGATCGTAGGCGATATGCAGCTCGAGCAGCCCGTCCGGAGCCTCTATCCCCGGCGGCAGCCGGTTCGAGGCATGCTCGCAGCTCACCAGCACTTGCTCGTCGGCGAGGCCCATCGGCTGCGTTCTCGAGCCCGTTCCTGGGTGGATGAGACGTGGCCGTCGCTACCAGGCGATACCGTAGTCCTCGCCGAAGTTGCTCGAGCCGCCCCACATGGTGGCGTGCTCGCGGTCGAAGAAGATGGCGTTGATCGGCCCCGAGGTGCGCGGGCGGAACTGCAGCCGGTAGCCCATCTTCACCAGCTCCGCCCTGACCCACGGAGGCACCGATTCATTCAGTGTCAGGCGCCCGGGCGACGACTCATGCGCACCGAACGAGCTGTGCATCTGGTAGCTGGTGATGTTGGGGGCCTCGACGGCCTGCTGCACGTTCATGCCGAACTCGACGATGTCGAGGAAGAACTGCAGCAGGTTCTGGTCCTGGGTATCGCCCCCCTGCACCGCGAAAGAGAGAAAAGGCTTGCCTTCCTTCAAGGCGATGCTGGGGGTCAGCGTCGCCCGTGGCCGCTTGCCGGGCTCGACGACGTTGAAGGGGTTCTTGGTCTCATCGAGCACGAAGCTCTGCATTCTCTGGCTCATGCCGACGCCGGTCTTGCCGGCGATGGCGGCCGGAATCCACGCTCCGCTGGGGGTGATGGAGACCACCCACCCCTCCTCGTCGGCTGCCTGCACCGAGGTGGTGCCGGCGATGAAGGCCTCGTCGAATTCCCGCAAGTGCTCCTCGCTCCAGTTGGCCGCCGCCTGCCCGTCGGTGCCGCTCGTCAACTCCAGCAGATCGAGATAAGGATTCGTTCCCCCCTGGAAGGGATACGGGTCGCCCGGCCTGACATGGGCGTCGTTGCGCTCCCAGTTGATCTGCTGGAAGCGCGCCCTGGCGTAGTCCTTCGACAGCAGACCCTCGATCGGCTCCTGCGGCGGGAAGTAGGGGTCGCCGTAGTAGAAGTCGCGGTCGGCGAAGGCCAGGTTCATGGCCTGATAGAGGGTGTGAATGTACTTGGCGGTGTTGAAGCCCATCGACTTCAGATCGACGTTCGCGAGGATGTTCAAGGTCTGCAGCAGCACCGGTCCCTGCACCCAGCTGGTGAGCTTGTAGACCTCGATGCCCTTGTAGCCGGTCTTCACCGGCTCTTCGCGGTAGACCTGCCAGTTGGCCAGGTCGTCGAGGGTGTGCAGGCCTCCCATCTCCTGCGAGCCGCGCACGAACTCGCGCGCGATGTCACCCTTGTAGAAACGATCGTAGGCGGCGTAGATGGCCTCCTCGCGGCTCTTGCCCTCCGACAGGGCCTCCTTCTCGGCCTCCACCAGCTTGCGCAAGGTCGCCGCCAGCTGGGGCTGCCGGAAGATCTCACCAGCATAGGGAGCCTCGCGCTCCTCACCCAGGTGTGGCAGGAAGACCTGCCGCGAGTAGGGCCACTGCTTGATCCTCTCCTTCTGTCGCTCGATGTTGTTGGCTGCCGCCGCCTCGATCGGGTAGCCCTCCGCCATTTCGATCGAGGGTGCCAGCACCTCCTCCAGGCTCATGGTGCCGTACTCCGCCAGCATCACCATCAGGCCGCCCGGCGTCCCCGGCGTCACCGCCGCCAGAGGGCCGTAGGCCGGCGGGTAAGACAGCCCCTTCTCCTCGAAGAACTTCGGTGTGGCGCCGGCGGGCGCGGCGCCGAGGGCGTTGATACCGACCACCCTGCCGTCGTTGGGGTTGTAGATGAGAGCCTGGGTCTCACCGCCCCACCCGAGGGTGTCCCACATGGTGGAGGTGGCGCCGAGCATGGCGCAGGCGGCGTCGACGGCGTTGCCGCCGCGCTGGAAAATCGTCGCTCCGGCAGTGGCTCCCAGGGGCTTGCCGGTAATCGCCACCCAGTGGCGGCCGTGCAGCACCGGCTTGACGGTGCGCTGGGCGCTGGCGCTGCTGGGCAGCAGCGCGACAGCAAGCAGCAAGACGATCCACCGCGCCAAGCGGGCTTGCCCGTGGCCTGTCCTCGAGGTCGAAACAATTTGCTTTCTTGAGTCCATCTTCACTCCTCCATTGCTCCATCAGCCGCCGACGGGCTCCGCTCCCCGAAACGCGGTGCCGATACCTGCCACTATGTACAGCAGAACCTACCAGGAGACGGTACCCGAGACCAGGGCACAGTGTGGCCTTCCTTATTAACCAGCCGAGCCGCTGCCGGCGAGCATCAACCATAGCCCCCATCCGCCAAACGCTAGACCGAACGCCCGGCTCATCTGCTGGCCGCGCGGGGCGAGCTTCTCGATGCAGATGATCAGGGTCAGCGCCGCCATCCACAGCAGGTTCATGAGCCCCAGGGCGAAGGACACCCCCATCAATGCCCAGCAGCATCCGAGACAGTAGATCCCGTGGCTCGAGCCCATGCGGAAGGGGCCCGTCGGGCCGTCCTGCCAACGGGCCAGAAAGAAGCTGAGGGGGTTCCGGCAATGCGCAAGACAGGCGTGCTTGAGCGGGGTGAGCTGGAAGAGTCCGGCGGCAAGCAGCAGCGCTCCGCCCAGCAAAGCGTGCAGACGAAGATCGAGCCCGAGGAGCGCCCGCCGCTGCAGCCCGAGCTGGATCACGGCACCCATCAGGCTATAGGCGAACCAGACAGCGAAATAGCCGGCGCCAAAGAGAGCCGAAGCAAGGAGCGGGCGCGCATATGCCTTCCGCGCCAGGGATCCGAACAGCAGCAGCCAGGGCATCACCGGTGGCAGCATCATCGCCACCATCATCACCATCCACATGGACACCGCCAGCAAGAAGCTCGTCAGGTCAGGCTCTTGCGCCCGGGGTGCCAGAATGGCGGTCTGATCCAGCAGCAGATGCGAGGAGCCTGACACCAGCGCCAGCCAGGCAAGGCCGGTCAGCGTACCCATCGACAACAGCAGCACCAGCCGCTGGCGACCGAGGGGGGTATCGACCACCGAGCCGGTGGAAGCGGTGGGCCTCATCATGGCTCGACAGACCAGTAAAAGGACGAATAGAGAGCGTGGGTCCCCTCGTTCGCGAACACGATCCTGCCGTCGCCGTAGCTACTCGAGCCCTTGGCGATCACCTGCGAGGGCGCGTGGATTTGGTTGAACATGTTCTCGAAGGTCACCGGCTTCGACCGATCCCGGCCGCGGATTGCCTCGATGGTGGAGTCGAGCAGATCGTCGATGGCGACGCGCTTGACCTTGCCCTCGTCGACGATGCTGACGGCAAGATAGCGTGTCTCGAGGCGCTCGCCGACAAAGCGAGCGAGCACCGCCCACGGCCCGCCGGCGCGGCCCGTCAGGATCGTCTCGAGGGCATGGCGCTGGGCCTCGGACGCCTCCTCGTCGACGATCAAGATCTCCGTCCAGTCGCCGTCGATCATGCGGGGAGGGCACTCGTAGGCGAGTACTGCCTTGGTGCCCCCGAGCGCAACGCCATCGAACTCGCCCTCGTCGAAGCGCATCGCCCAGTAGCCAACGCACCGCTGATCGTCGCAGTATTGCTCGAAGTGCACGTGCCCGGGGCAGACCGACTGGCAGCTACAGTTCTCGAAAAGCAGGCCGCGCGCCCACCAGGCCGTACGTTGTCGGGATTCCGTCGTCATCGGCCGATCCTCGTCGTCGTCTCCAGCCCGCCAACTCACGCGCAGAGCTTACCAGTCGTTGCGCAAGGCGATGACCGAGTCGATCCTCGCTGCCCACTGTTAGGGCTTGATCGGGCGGTGAAACAGTGCGTAACGTGGTTGCTTTGTGAGATCGTGTTTGGCGTGAGGGCCGTGATGAGACGAAAGGTGTCCGGGGTGACTGCCGCTCTGCTGCTGGCCGCACTGGCAGCGAGCTCGGCCTGTACGGATGATTCCGCGGCGCCGTCCGGGGCCGGCGTCGGGCCGGAAATCATGACCCGGGTCGTCGACGTGGGACCCCTGCAGGTCGACGGCATCTACCATTCCATGGATGGGCCCTATGAGCGGGGGACGCTCGATCCTTCCGGCATCGGCTGGATCACGGGCATGCGCACGAGACAGTCCTCGATGCCGACACCGACGAGCCCCTCGGCGATGAGCTCTTCTGTCACAGCCAGCTACAGTTGGCCACCAGCGCTCGCCTCTGGTGGCTGCCACCGGCATCTCCGAGATCAACCTGCCGGTGGGCTTCGGCATACCGCTGAAGGAGATTCTCTCCGGCATGGAGGAGCCCTGGCGAGGCCTGTCGCTGTTGGGCATGGTGCTGAACAATCACGATCCGGAAATGAACCGCAAGGTCAAGATCCGCTTCAGCATCGACTACATCTCGGATTCCGACCCGGCAGCCTCGGAGATCAGCAGCATGTACAAAGCAAGTGTGCCGGTGATCCCGGGCGGCGAGGTGAGCGGTGGCGGCTTCGAGCGCACAGCGGCGGTGGTGCTGACGGGCGATCCCCTACAACCGTCCGGGGAGTCGCTGGAGACAGCGCACGGTAAGGAAGGACACTGGATGGTGCTGCCGGGCCGGCAGGTCATTCGCCAACGCTATCGCCATCTGATCGGTGTGCCGACGCGCGTACATTACGGCCTCGTGCACATGCACAACCACGGCCGGTCGATGCGGCTCACCGACGTCACCGAGGGCAAGGTGCTGTGGGAAACCGAGCTGATCTACGAGCCCGACCGTGTGCAGATTGCCGAAAACCCTCCATATTCCAGCACCGAGGGTTTCTTGATGGTCCCCGACCACGAGTACGAGATCGAATCGGTCTACGACAACACCAGCTCGGTGCCCGTGGACGCCATGGCGGTGATGTATCTCTACCACCACCCGCTGCACGACGAGCGCATCAGCTACCCGCCGCCGCGCACGGCGGCCGCGGCCCCGGACGCTCAGCAGCGCTAGCCAGCGCAACGCCGTCGACGCGGGCCTATCCGCGCCCGCTCGCTTCACGACCCGTTAGGCTTGTCCATTGGGCGTCCTTGTCCTCACCGATGACTTTCCGTTACGGTGGAGGCGAAACTGCAGGGATCCAGGGAAAGTCCGCATGGCTGGTGCGTGCAAATGGACCCCTCACGACGTTAGCCAGCGCAGCGCCGTCGACGCGGGCCTATCCGTGCCCGCAGCAGGAGACCGATGAGAGAAACGAGCTCGAGGCTCGCATGATCGTAGGCGTGGCTGTCGAGTCCCATCCATCCGAGAGACGGGTTGCGCTGGTGCCGGCGGTCATTCCCGCCCTGGCAAAGGCGGGCCTCGAGGTGCTTGTGGAGCCGGGGGCAGGTGAGCGTGCGGGTTTCTCCGATGCTACCTACGAGAAGCAAGGGGCGCGCCTGGAGCCGGACAAGGCTCGGCTATTCTCCGCGTCCGATCTGCTCCTGCGGGTGAAAGGCGCCGGTGCCAACACCGATGGCGGCCCCGCGGATCTGGAGCTGCTACGCGCAGGGCAGGTGATGGTGGGGCTTCTCGATCCCTTCGGCGCGCCGCAAGCGGCGCGAGATCTCGCCGCCAAGGGTGTCAGCGCATTCGCCCTCGAGCTGCTGCCGCGGATCAGCCGGGCGCAGTCGATGGATGCTCTCTCTTCGATGGCCACGGTAGCGGGCTACAGGGCGGCTCTTCTTGCCGCCGGAGCGCTCAACAAGATGATCCCGATGATGATCACCCCCGCCGGCACCATCACCCCGGCACGGGCCTTTGTCATCGGCGCGGGCGTGGCCGGGCTGCAGGCCATTGCTACTTGCCGCCGACTGGGCGCAGTGGTGCAAGCCTACGACATCAGGCCGGCGGTGAAGGAACAGGCAGAGAGCCTGGGGGCGAAGTTCGTGGAGCTGGAGCTGGAAACCGGGCAGGTCGAGACTGCTGAAGGATACGCCCGGGCCATGGACGAAGAGTTCTACCGTTGCCAGCGGCAGATGATGAGCCGTGTGGTGGCCGAAAGCGATATGGTCATCACCACCGCGGCGGTTCCAGGCAAGCGGGCCCCGATCCTGCTGACCGAAGAGATGGTGAGGGGAATGCGCCCGGGCTCGGTCATCGTCGACCTGGCTGCCGAAGGGGGTGGCAACTGCGAGCTGACCCGCTGCGGGGAAACGGTGGTCGTCGATGCCGTCACCATTCTCGGGCCGGTCAACCTGCCCTCCACCGTTCCCTACCACGCTAGCCAGATGTACGCCAAGAACATCTCCGCCTTTCTCCAGTACCTGGTGCGGGACGGGGAGTTGCACCTGGACCTCGAGGACCCGATCCACCGGGATACGCTGCTGGCGCATGAGGGGGAGGTGGTCAACCCGCGGGTTCGTGAGCTTCTCGGCCTGCCTGTCTCTGCGCCGACGAGCGTCGAAAGGAGTGAATCCTGATGGAGGTATTCGTCGCCGCTCTGACCATATTCGTGCTGGCCCTCTTCGTCGGTTTCGAGGTGATTCACAAGGTGCCGCCCCTCCTCCACACACCGCTGATGTCTGGGGCCAATGCCATCTCGGGCATCACGCTGGTGGGGACCCTGGTTACTTCCGGCCGGCAGCTGACGACCTTCACGACGATCCTCGGCTTCATCGCCGTGGCCATGGCGGCGGCCAACGTGGCGGGAGGCTTTCTGGTAACCCATCGGATGCTGTTGATGTTCCGCCGGAAGCAGTAGCGTGTCACAAGACTTCATCAACCTCTTTTATCTGGCCGCTGCCGTCCTCTTCATCCTCGGGCTGAAGGGGCTGTCACACCCGCGCACCGCTGTTCGGGGCAACCTGCTGGGCTCGGCGGGCATGCTGCTGGCCATCGTGGTGACCTTGCTGGATAAGCGCATCGTCAGCTTCGAGGTCATCGTCGCGGGCCTCGTGGTCGGCGCCTTCGTCGGCGCGGTGATGGCCTACCGGGCGCCGATGACGGCCATGCCGCAAGTGGTGGCGATCTTCAATGGCTTCGGAGGGGGGGCCTCGGCGCTGGCGGTCGGTGCCGCCCTCGAGGAGGCTCTCAAGGGAGGGTTCGTCGAGGAGATCTCCATCCAGTTCACCCTGGCCGCAGCTGCCTCCGCGCTCATCGGTGGAGTGGCCTTCACCGGCAGCGGCATTGCCTTCGGCAAGCTCCAGGGGCTGGTGACGGAGAAGCCCGTTCTGATGCCGGGTCGTCACGTGGTCAACGTGCTCCTTCTGCTTGTCTGCCTGGGGTTGAGTGTCTGGCTAGTGACGGAGCCGACCTCTTCGCTGCCCTTCTGGCTGCTGACGGGGTTCGCCTCCTTGCTCGGTATCATGGCGGTGATCCCCATCGGCGGGGCCGACATGCCGGTGGTCATCTCGCTGCTCAATGCCTATTCGGGGATCGCCGCCGCCGGTCACGGCTGGGTTCTCAACAACAGCGTGCTGATCGTCTCCGGTTCTCTGGTAGGGGCGGCGGGCTTCATCCTCACCGCCTTGATGTCGAAGGCGATGAATCGCTCCCTGTCCAACATCATGTTCGCAGGCGTCGGCGCTGTCGTTGCTAGCGAGTCGGAAACGGAGGAGATCTACGCAGGCAGCGTGAAGTCGGCTTCGGCAGAGGAGGTAGCGATGTTGATGGACGGTGCCCGTCGGGTGGTCATCGTCCCCGGCTACGGCATGGCCGTTGCTCAGGCCCAGTATGCGATACGAGACTTGACCAACCTGCTCCAGGCCAGAGGGGTCGAGGTGGATTTCGGCATTCATCCGGTTGCCGGGCGCATGCCGGGCCACATGAACGTGCTGCTAGCGGAGGCCCATATTCCCTACGACCAGTTGAAGGATATCGACGAGATCAACCCGACCTTCCAGCAATCGGATATGGCGCTGGTTGTCGGTGCCAATGATGTGGTCAATCCCCTGGCCCGGGATTCCGACCCCTCCATACCCATCGCCGGCATGCCGATCCTCGACGTCGACCAGTCCCGATCCGTCGTCGTCATCAAGCGCAGCCTCAGCCCCGGCTTCGCCGGCATCCCCAATCCGCTTTTTGCCGCAGACAATACTCTGATGCTCTTTGGCGATGCGAAGCAGATGGCCCTGGAGCTGGTGACAGCGCTCAAGGAGGTTTAGCGGGTTGCGGCAAGACCCCTTATCGGAACGCATCGTATGTTCCCTACTTTTTGCCTGTGCCCGCAGATCCCATGCGCTGTATCCTCGAGGTAGGTTTCTTCAACCTGCAGGTCGGCAATGAAATCCGTCAGCGATCTCTTGAAGGCAAAAGGATTCGAGGTCTGGTCGATTTCACCTGCTGCGCCGATCTTTGACGCCCTCGAGCTGATGGCCGACAAGAACGTCGGTGCCTTGCTGGTGCTTGAGGAGGGCGAGCTGGTCGGCATTTTCTCGGAGCGTGACTACGCCAGGAAGGTCGTTCTCAAGGGAAAGTCCTCCAGAGATACACGGGTGGAGGAGGCCATGACGCCGGTGGTGGTCAAGGTCCATCCCCGCCAGTCGATCACCGAATGTATGGAGCTGATGACCAGCGAGCGAGTCCGTCATCTTCCGGTACTCGAGGATGATCAGCTGGTCGGTGTGATCTCGATCGGCGACGTGGTCAAGGGCATCATTTCCGAGCAGGAGTTTTTGATCGGGCAGCTCAACAAGTACATCACTGGATCCCTCTAGCTTGGCGCTGGGATTGCGGAAGAGCGGCATGGAACAGCGACTTTTCATCGAGCCGTGAAGCCGGCCCTCGTCGTACTGGCGGCAGGAATCGGCAGCCGCTACGGAGGTCTCAAGCAGATCGATTCCGTCGGCCCGCATGGAGAGAAGATCCTCGACTATTCCATTTACGACGCCCTGCGAGCGGGCTTCGGCAAACTGGTATTCGTCATCCGGCGCGACATCGAGGCGGCGTTCAAGAGAGCGGTGGGGGCCCGCTACGAGAACAATGCTGAGGTTCTCTATGCCTACCAGGAACTATCGATGGTCCCCGAAGGGTTCTGCGTGCCGGATGACCGTATCAAGCCCTGGGGCACTGCGCATGCCACACTCGCGGCCGAGGATTGCCTTGACGAGCCTTTCGCGGTGATCAACGCCGACGATTTCTACGGTGCCGGCTCGTACGAGCTGATGAGCCGCTTTCTGCAGCGTGCCGAGCGAGGCGATGGCACCGACTACGCCATGGTGGGCTTCACCTTGCGGGATACGCTATCCGACCACGGCCATGTCAGCCGCGGCATCTGTGAGTGTGATGCCGATGGCAGGTTGCGCCGGGTCGTCGAGCTGGCGGAGGTGGTCAAGAAGGAGAAGGGGGCCAGCTATGTGGACGAGCAGGGTGCGGCATGCCTCCTGAGCGGCGAGGAAATCGTGTCGATGAACTTCTGGGGATTCACCCCCTCCATTCTTGGTCGGTTGAGAAGGAGCTTCGAGGTTTTCCTGCAGCAAGATCACGATCTGGCGAGAGCCGAGTTTCTCTTGCCGGACGTGGTCGACGGCTTGATCTCGTCGAGGCTGGCGAGCGTCGAGGTCCTTCTCGCTGGCGGCCCCTGGTACGGGATTACCTATCGTGCCGACAAGCCGGTCGTCGCCAAGGGTATCGAAGACCTGATCCGTCGAGGGATCTATCCACAGAGACTCTGGGAGTGAGGCGGCCCCTGTTCCCAGGATCGTGTTCATGAGGGCCCATCTGGAATCTCTGGCAAGCCATCTCGATATCGAGGGCGACCTCGTTGCCGCTGAGCCCTGGGGTAGCGGACATATCAACGACACCTTTGCGGCGACCTATGATCGGCAGGGTTCGCAGGTCCGCTATATCCACCAGATCATCAACCAAAAGGTCTTCGAAGATCCGGTCTCATTGATGGAGAACGTCGTTCGCGTCACCCGGCATGTCCGTGACAAGCTCGAACTTGCCGGAACCGATCAGGTTGAGCGCCGCGTGCTCAGCCTTGTCGCCTCCAGAGACGGGGCTTCTTACTACGTGGATGAGGACGGAAACTTCTGGCGCACCTATGTTTTCATCGAAGGGGCGCGAACCTACGATCTCATCGAGTCGGCCGAGCAGGCCCATGAAATAGGCAGGGCCTTCGGGGCGTTCCAGAGATTGCTGCTCGATTTGCCCGGAGCGCGGCTGGCGGAGACGATTCCGAACTTTCATGACACTCCAGCACGCTTTTCCGCCCTGAAAACTGCCATCGACGAGGACATTCGCGATCGTTGCGCCTCGGCACGCACCGAGATCGACTTCATCGAGAAACAGGCTCCGCTGCTGGGTGTTCTGTTGGAGCTACAGAGCCAGGGGAGGATCACGCCGCGCGTAACCCACAATGACACCAAGCTCAACAACGTCATGATCGACGACGAGACTTCGGAGGGCATCTGTGTGATCGACCTGGATACCGTCATGCCCGGAATTGCACTCTACGACTTCGGTGATATGGTGCGGACGGCGACCGCCACAGCCAACGAGGACGAGCGAGACCTTTCCAAGGTCACGGTGCAAATGCAGATGTTCGAGGCTTTGAGCCGGGGCTATCTCTCCGCCGCCGGCGAGTTCTTGAGCCAGGCGGAGAAGGATCATCTCGTTCTATCGGGACAACTGATGACCCTGGAAGCCGGAATCAGGTTCTTGACCGACTATCTGAACGGCGATACCTACTTCAAGGTTCAACGCCGTGGGCACAACCTCGATCGCTGCCGTTCCCAGTTGAGGTTGTACGAGGAATTACGAAGCAAGGAAGAGCAGATGCAAGAAATCGTCGCGCAGGTGACTGCGGGCGCTCGAGCCAGATGAGCTGCAGACGGATTGCAGGAAACTCCTTATGGCGCAGGGCACGAGGGGGAACTTCCAAGGATATCCGAACCGCGTTCACATAGAAGGGGAAAGCGCCGTCTCGGAGCTCTAGTCCATGCAACTACAGTCGATCGACTGGCTCGTCCTGGCGGTCTACGGGGCCATCGCCCTGGCCGTCGGGCTCTACTTCGCGCGCCGGGCAGGACGAGGAACGCAGGAGTTTTTTCTCTCCGGGAGGCAGCTTCCGTGGTGGCTTCTCGGCACCTCGATGGTGGCCACCACCTTCTCCACCGATACACCGAACCTGGTCACCGATCTCGTTCGCAACGGTGGCGTCAGCAACAACTGGGCGTGGTGGGCATTCCTGATCACCGGAATGTGCACGGTCTTCTTCTACGCCAAGCTGTGGCGCCGGTCGGGTGCCCTCACCGACATGGGCTTCTACGAGCTGCGCTACTCGGGGAAGCCGGCGGCGTTCCTGCGCGGCTTCCGGGCCATCTACCTGGGGGTCTTTTTCAACGTCATGATCATGGCTACCGTCACCCTGGCGGCGATCAAGATCGCCGGCGTGTTGCTGGGCGTTAACAAGTATGCAACGGTGCTCGTCTGCGGCACCGCGACGGCCATCTACTCGGCCACCTCGGGTCTATGGGGCGTGGTGGTCACCGATCTGCTGCTGTTCGTCATCGCCATGATCGGATCGCTTGCCGCCGCCTACTTTTCCCTGCAACAGCCAGCGGTGGGGGGATTGACCGGTCTCATCTCCCACCCGGCGCTGGCCGGCAAGCTGAGCCTCCTCCCTGATTTTTCCGACTGGACGACCATCTCCTCGGTGCTCATCGTTCCGCTGGCGGTGCAGTGGTGGAGCACCTGGTATCCGGGAGCCGAGCCCGGAGGCGGGGGGTATATTGCCCAGCGCATGCTGGCCGCCAGGAGCGAGAAAGAATCGATGCTGGCGACCCTATGGTTCAATGTCGCCCACTACGCGCTGCGCCCCTGGCCATGGATCATCGTCGCCCTTTGCTCCCTGGTGGTCTACCCGAGCCTGGAGTCGATCCAGGCCGCCTTCCCCAACCTCGACCCGTCGATCATCGGACACGACCTGGCCTACCCGGCGATGCTGGTCTTTCTGCCACCGGGATTGCTCGGCTTGGCGGTGGCGTCGCTCGCTGCCGCCTACATGTCGACGATCAGCACCCATCTGAACTGGGGCGCCTCGTATATGGTCGATGATTTCTACCGGCGATTCGTCTCCCCCGACGAGAGCGAGCACCACTACGTGCGGGTGGGTCGCATCTCCACCGTGCTGCTGGTGGCCCTGGCCTCGGTCGTCTCCCTGTGGCTGGACAACGCTCTGCAGGCGTTCCGGATCCTGTTGCAGATCGGCGCCGGCACGGGCCTCATATTCCTGCTGCGGTGGTTCTGGTGGAGGATCAACGCCTGGAGCGAGATCTCGGGAATGATCATCTCGTTTCTGGTCGCCGTCTACTTCCAGTTCGATCTCGATCCGGCCCGAGCGGGCACCCAGTCGCTTCATGAGGCCCTTGGTTTCGCGCCGCTCCATCCCTCCCTGATATTGGTCATCGGCGTGGCGATCACAACATTGGGCTGGCTCGTGGTGACGCTGATGACGCCGCCGGCCAGTACGGCAACCCTGCAGTCGTTTTACGACAAGATCCACCCCCTGGGTCGTGGGTGGAAAAGGGTCGTGCACACAGTTCCCCCGGCGGATGGGCAAAGCGAAACTCGTGATGAAAGCCTCACGGCCGCCTTCCTTTGCTGGTTTCTCGGCTGCCTGGCGGTCTACGCGGCCCTGTTCAGCACCGGCTACCTTCTCTATGGTCGGACCGTTCCGGGTCTTATCTGTGCGGCGCTGTTCACTGTCGCTTCCCTGGGAATCCTCAGGCTCCTGCCCCGCGTCGGCTTCAGCGCCTAGCCCGCATATCTCAACGGCTTGCTGCTGCGGGCGCGTTAAAGGGCGCGCTCGCGGCGTTGCGCTTGCTCG